>DASXWF010001263.1:0-6521 GCA_036503835.1 Polyangiaceae bacterium
CGGCGCGGTCCCTTCATCACGCTGCACTGCGCGGCGCTCCCCGACAGCCTGCTCGAGAGCGAGCTCTTCGGCTACGAGCGCGGGGCCTTCACGGGCGCGAGCACGCGCAAGCCGGGGCGCGTGGAGCTCGCGCACGGCGGCACGCTCTTCCTCGACGAAATCGGCGACGTTCCGCTCACCACGCAGGTCAAGCTCCTGCGCGTGCTGCAGGAGCGGCAGCTCGAGCGCGTGGGCGGAACGGAGACGATCGCCGTGGACGTTCGCTTCATCGCCGCCACGCACCGGCCGCTCGAAGCCATGATCGCCGACGGTAGCTTCCGCGAAGACCTGTTCTATCGCCTCAATGTCGTCCCGATCGAGGTGCCGCCGTTGCGCGAGCGTCCGGAGGACATCCCCGGGCTCGTGCGCCATTTCGCCGCGACCTTCACCGAACAGAACGGACGGCCGAGCCTCGAGTTTTCGGGTGAGGCCGTGCGTGCCCTCGAGGCCGAGCCGTGGCCCGGCAACGTGCGCCAGCTCGAAAACTTCGTGGAGCGACTGATCGTGCTCGCCGACGGACCGGGTGTCGGGCGCGCCGACGTGGAGCGGGAGCTCCAGCGCGAAGCTCGAGCGCGCCTGGGGCGAGACGGCTCCGGGAGCGACACGCCGCTGCGCGAAGAGCGCCGGCAGGCCGAGCGCGAGTCGGTGCTGCGGGCCCTGCAGAAGGCGGGGAACAACCGCTCGCTCGCGGCCCGCATCCTCGGCGTGAGCCGCCGCACCTTCTACAACAAGCTCGACGAGCTCGGGATTTCCTAGGGGCCCGAATTTTCCAGCGAGGCTCGTGAAGGGCTCCGCGAATGGCGTCGATTTTCGGGGAGAATTTGGGTTAACCTGTGACGTTATCGTGTCTACCGGTCGCGTGGTCGCCTCCAAATACTGCCTCCTGAACGAGGTCGGCCGCGGGGGTATGGGTTCGGTGTGGGTCGCCGAGCACCTGGGGCTGCGCTCGCGCGTTGCCGTGAAGCTCATCAACCCCGATCTCGCGAGCAGCACTCGCGCCATGCGCCGCTTCGAACAGGAGGCGCGCGCCGCCGCGACGATCCGCAGCCCACACGTGGTTCAGGTGCTGGACTTCGGCGTCGATGCCGGAAGTCCCTATCTCGTGATGGAGCTGCTCGACGGTGAGAGTCTCGGGTCGTACCTGCGCGCGCGCGAGCGCATGCCGCCGCGGGAGACGTGGAAGGTCATCGACCACGTCGGTCGCGCCATGAGTCGGGCTCACGCGCAGGGATTCGTGCACCGCGATCTCAAGCCCGACAACATCTTTCTCGTGGACGACGACGAAGAGTACTTCGTGAAGGTGCTCGACTTCGGCATCGCGAAAGCCCTCGACCCGGGCGTGCTGGGCGGCGGTCCGCTCACGAACAGCGGCGCGCTGCTCGGCACCCCGCACCACATGAGTCCGGAGCAGGCAGAAAGTCGTACGGTCGACTCACGCGCGGATCTGTGGAGCATGGGCGTGGTCACGTTCGAGTGTCTCACCGGGCTCCTGCCCTTCGAGGGGGATTCGCTGCCCGCGGTTCTGCGGTCCATTTGCTACGACGCGATCGTCGTTCCCTCGAGCGTGGCTCCGGTCCCGCCGGGGTTCGATGCCTGGTTCGCCCGCGCGGTGGCGCGGGACCCCGAGCGGCGCTTCCAAACGGCGAGAGAGCTGGTCGAGGACCTCGAGCCGCTGATCGGTCCGCTCGCGCCGGACGACTGGTTCGAGGCACCGCGCAAGGGCCTCCCGCCCCCGCCTCGCGGCCCCGAGCCGGCGCTGCGTCTGGAGACGTTTCCGGGCACGCCGCCCGAGCGGCGCGAGGAGATACGCATCCCCTCCTCGATTCCCGCGGGGATCAACCGCAAGCGCGATCTGCGCCACACCGCGCTCATTCACAACGCGAGTCGCGGCGGAGCGCTGCTCGTCACGCAGCATCACTGCCAGCCCAATCAGCAGCTGGTGCTCACGCTGCACGTGAGAAACCCTCACGAGGGCGAGATCGTCTTTGCCCGCGTGGTTCGGGTCATCCCGCGCGAGGATCCGCTGTGGCAGTTCGAGGTCGGTGTACAATTCGAGACGCCGCTGTCCGAAGAGCTGCTGCACGAAATCGAGCAGCGAGCCAAGCGCGGCCGCTGACGTACTGCGCGTACGGGTGGGTCGAACTCGCACCCTCGAGTCATTTCGCCTCGCGCGCGCGCCCGGCTACGCGGCACTTTTCTGCATTCGACGGATCGTGCCGCGTCGTCCCGAACCGGCACGGTTCGTGAAAGGCCTCCTCGGTTTGCTTCACGAAACGAGGACAGATGCACTCGATGGTTCCGATCGGACGCGCGACCAGCGGCCGTCTCGCGGCGTTGGCGCGCATCGCGCTGGCAGTACTGACTCTGGGTTGCGCGTCGTATCGCGGTACGGCCCGCGACGTTAAACCTTCCGCGCTGGTGCAGCAGGGAAACTGGTGGATGGTCCCGAAGTTCCCGCTGGTCTTGCAGCAAGGCGGCTACGACTGCGGCGCGGCGTCGCTCGCGGCGGTGCTGCGCTTCTGGGGCCGTTCCGCGTCGCCGGACGAGATCGCTGCGGCTCTCGGGAAGAAAGACGAGCGCCTCCGCGCGGGCGAGATGGCCGCTTACGCGCGCCGCGCCGGGCTCCGCACCTACGTCTTTTACGGGACCATGACCGACGTCGTGTACGAGCTCCGGCACGGTCGTCCCGTGATCGTCGGGCTCGGCAAGAAGGTGGACGACAAGAAAGCGCTCGCGCACTACGAGGTCGCGGTCGGTTACGAACCGAACCAGAAGCAAGTGCTCTTGATGGATCCAGGCCGCGGCTGGCAGATCGACAGTCTGCAGGGCTTCGGCGAGGAATGGGCTCGTAGCAAAGGCGTGACGATCGTGGCGTTCTTGCCCGCGACCGATCGCAGAGTCTCGGAGCGTTAGCGCGCTCGTGAGGGCGGCACGTGGTTTGCACCACGCATTCGTATGAAACCGCACCTCCTCTTCGTCCCGCTGTTGCTCGCGCTGCTCACCTGTGTCGTGCCGCTCCGGGCCCAACCGGCGGCCGTCCAGTCGGTTCCAGCGCCCGTGGCGACGACGCCGTTGGCAGCGGACACCGTGCTGCCGCGCGGGACGATGCTCGGGTCGCGATCCGAAGAGCGACGCTACGCGCAGCGCGAAGCCGCTTCGCCGGACGCCAAGCAGTACCGAGGCGACGACTACATCGTGATCAGCGCCACGGCGATCGCGATCATCTTGCTCGTGATCGTGATCATCATCCTGATCTAGCGGCGCCCGGCGGAAGCACGCACGACGAAACGCAAGACCAACGTGCCGATTTCGAACGCCGGGCGTCTCTGGTTCTTGCTCGCGTCGCTGGTCGCGCATACGGCGAGCGCGCAGGAAGCCGGCGCCGCGAGCTCGGTTACGGAGCCCGCGAGCGCCGGAGACTGCACGCCGGATCCCGGTGAGCGTCTCCACGACGGCTTCTTCGCGCGCTCGGCGCCCGGCCTCGCCTTCTTCGTCGCGACCGTGGAAGATCACGGCTCCGCGCCGAGACGCAGCGGAGTGCGGGGCATCGGCCAGGGCGCCACCCTCATGCTGGGCGGCACGCCGTTTCCGGGCTTGGTCATCGGAGGCATGGCGTTCACGGCTCGCATCGACCCGGTGTTCGTCGAAGAGGGCCGGCGCGTGAGCCCCGACGACGACAGCGTCAAGCTCACGCTGCTGCACCTCGGACCTTTCGTCGATTGGTACCCCGATCCCCGCCGGGGATTTCACGTGCAGGCGAGCGCCTCGTTCGCGGCGCAGGTCGAAAGCGACACGAAGGGCAATCCGCTCGAGCCGTCGGCGATCGGCGGGGCCTTCGCGCTCGGCGCCGGCTACGAGTGGTTTCTCGGCGGCGAGTTCAGCCTGGGAGGCAAGGCGGGCGTCGCGTTCGGCGGGCTCCGGCGCAACGCGCCCGAGGGCGACGAGAGCAGCCTGTTCTTGATCCCCGAGCTTGCGCTCACCGCCACGTACCACTGAGCGTGCGGGCTCGTGAGCGAGCGCGCTATTTGCCGCAATCACGCGCGCGGGCGAGCAGGCGCTCGCGCTGCCGAAGGTTCTTGGTGAGCGCCGCGGCGCGCTCGAACTCGCCGCGCGCCTCCTCGGTGCGGCCGAGCTTGGCCAGCAGATCGGCGCGTGCGGCCGGCACGAGATGATAGTTGCGGAGCGCGGGGTCGCCGGCGAGCGCGTCGATCAAGGGCAGCGCCGCCGCGGGCCCTTCCGCCATGCCGACCGCGACGGCGCGGTTCAACTCCACGACCGGTGAGCGCGTCATCGCGGCGAGCTCCGCGTAGAGCGCCGCGATGCGCCGCCAATCCGTCTCGCCGGCGGCGCGCGCGCGGGCGTGACACGCCGCGACGGCGGCCTGCAGCCGGTAGGATCCGGGCGGCCCCGGCAAAGCTTCGGCGCGCGCGAGCGCGGCGAGCCCGCTCTCGAGCAGCGAGCCGTCCCAGCGTGCGCGATCCTGCTCGAGCAGCAACACGGGCTCGCCGTTCGCGTCCGTGCGGGCGGGCGTGCGGGCGGCGTGGAGCTCCATCAGCGAAAGCAGCGCGTGCGCTTCGGGCTCGCCCGGCACGAGCTCCGAAAGCACTCTGCCCAGGCGGATCGCGTCCTCGCACAGCGCGGGACGCAGGAGATCGTCGCCGGCTGTCGCCGAATAGCCTTCGTTGAACACCAGGTAAATCACCTCGAGCACCGACGCCAGGCGGCTCGAGCGCTCGGGTCCGCGCGGCACCTCGAACGGGACGCCGGCCTCCGACAGCGTCCGCTTCGCGCGCACGATGCGCTGGGCGATCGTCGGCTCCGAAACCAGGTAAGCGCGCGCGATCTCCTCGGTGCCGAGCCCGCCGAGCAAGCGCAGCGTGAGCGCGACGCGCGCCTCGGTCGGCAGCAGCGGATGGCACGCGGTGAACATCAGCCGCAGGAGATCGTCTCCGATGTCGTCGTCCAGCATGGCTTCGATCTCGGGCGCCGACTCGTGTCGGTCGTGGCCGAGCTCGGCGTGCTTGCGTTCGAGCATGCGCGCGCGGCGAAGGTGGTTGATGGCGCGGTGTTTGGCCGACACCATCAACCAGGCCGCGGGGTTTTCCGGCACGCCCCGCTCGGGCCATTCGACGAGCGCCGCGAGCAGCGTGTCCTGCGCGAGTTCTTCGGCGACGCCGACGTCGCGGACGAGCCGCGTCAAGCTGGCGATGATGCGCGGGCTCTCGGCGCGGAAGCAGGCCCGGACGACGCGTTCGGTCTCGCTGTTCGGCACCACGGCCGATCCTTAGCCCTTCGGCGCGGGATCGGCCGCTCGTCTCGACGTTCGAGCCGCTTCAGCGCGGCGGCGGCGCTTCGCCGCCGTCGTAGACTTGCAGGATCTCGCCCTCGCCCTCCCCGGCGACGCGCATGAAGCGTTCGGCCAACGACAGGGCTTCTTCCCGCGACTTCGCTTCGACGAGCGCGAACCCGTCGATGAGCTCCTTCGTTTCCGCGAACGGCCCGTCCGTGACGGAGAACTTCCCCGCGGCGAAGCGCACGTGGGTTCCCTTGGCCGGACGCTGCAAGCCTCCGGTCATCAGCACCACGCCGGATTCGATCATCTCCTGCGTGAGGTCGCCGATGGCCTTCATCTGTTCGGGGCTCGGCGGCGCGTCGCTCTTCGATTCGTACGTCAAAAGAAACTTCATGGTCGTCTCCTGATTTCGGGTGGTCCGATGCGCGCGAGAGCGATGCGCTCAGGGCGTCGCGTTCGCGGTGCGCGCGGCGTTCGCGGCGTTCGCCTCCGCCGCGCTTTTCATGGCGGCGAGGCCGCGCTCGAAGTCCGGGCCGACGAAGCTCTCGGCATCCAGGAACAGCCCGAAGGCTTTCGAGACGAAGCCGCGCTTGCCGTCCATCGACCAGGTCACGCGCGTGCCTTCCCGAACGCGCGCGAAGGTGTAGGTCGCCTCGTTCGTCGCTGCGAACGGCGCCAAAAATTCGAGTTTGATCCGGATCTTCGAGGGCGCGTCGCTCGTCTCGATGGTCATCCTGCCTTCGCCGACTTCGCTGTTTCCGGCCCAGGTGTAGCGCGCCCCGACGCCGGCCGGTGGGCCAGCGTAGCTGCGCTTCATGGCTGGGTCCTTCTTCTCCCAGGGCGACCAGGCGGTCCACGCGCGAAAGTCGTTCACCTGGGAAAAGACGTGCTCCGGGGCGGTTCGCACCGTCGTGGAACGCTCGATGTGGAAGGTGTCGGGTTGCGCGGCGACGACGCCGGCAAAGAGCACGCTTGCGAGGGCGGAACCGGCGAGGATTTTCTTCAGCATGGTGGTGGCCTTTCGTTGGGTCCACCAGCACGGCAAACGAGCCTGACCGAAATCGACAGGCCCCTCGTCTTTTTTGGGGGGAAGGGCGCTCAGCGCCCGGGCGGGCTCACTGCCCCTACTCCGGGCTCGTCATGGAATTTCGGACGATCGCCTTGGGGCCCGACGTCGGGGCGCCCGCGT
>DASXWF010001264.1:0-2012 GCA_036503835.1 Polyangiaceae bacterium
GGCGTTGCTCGTCATCGTCGGGGTACGGAGCCTTGGGTCCCTGCCGATCGACGCCGTGCCGGATCTGACGAACGTGCAGGTCCAGGTGTTGACGAGCGCTCCGGGGCTTTCGCCGACCGAGGTGGAGCAGCTCGTGACCCAGCCCGTGGAGCTCGCGATGACGGGCATCCCCGGCATGACCCGCGTTCGCTCCGTCTCCCGCTCCGGCGTGAGCGCGGTGACTCTCATTTTCGAGGACGGAGTCGAGCTCGAATCGGCGCGCACGCTGGTCGCTCAACGCCTGGCCGACGCGCGCGACGCGATCCCGGAGAATCTGGGACGACCCTTGCTCGGGCCGCTCACCACGAGTCTGGGAGAGGTCTACCATTTCACCTTGCGCTGGCCCGGCCACTCGCTCGAAGAACGGAGGACGCTGCTCGACTGGGAGGTCGCGTATCGCTTGCGCTCCGTGCCGGGCGTGGTCGAGGTCAATTCCTGGGGCGGCGACAGCAGGCAGCTCGAAGTGCGGCTCAAGGAGCACGCGCTCCTCGCGCACGGGATCACGCCGCGCATGGTCGAAGAGGCAGTGCTCGGAACCGGCAATACGACGAGCGGCGGCTTCATCGAACGCGGGGAGGAAGGCACCTTCGTTCGCGCACGAACCAGCTACAAGAGCCGGGAGGACGTGGCCCGTCAGGTGGTCGCCACGCGCGAGTCGCAAGGCGTGAGCCGCCCGCTTTTCGTCGACGACGTGGCGGAGGTGGTGAGCGGCGTCGCTCCGCGTTTCTCCGCCGCGACCGCCGACGGCAAGGGTGAGACCGTCTACACGATGGTGCAAATGGTTGCGGGGGGTAACGCGCACGACGTGGTGAGGCGCGTCAAAGCCAGGCTCGCGGAAATCCAGGCCGGCCTGCCCCAGGGCGCGGTGATCGAACCGTTCTACGACCGGGCGTCGTTCGTGGACAACGTGCTCGGCACGGTGAAGAAGAACCTGGTCGAAGGTGCCGCGATCGTGGCGGTGGTGCTGCTCGTCATGCTCGGCGACCTCTTGGCCGGGCTCCTCGTGGTGTCCGTGATCCCGCTGAGCATGCTCGGGGCCGTGGCGCTGATGCAGCGGTTCGGCGTCTCGGGCAATCTGCTCAGCCTGGGGGCGATCGATTTCGGCCTCGTGGTCGACGGCTCGGTGGTCGTGGTCGAAGGCGCCCTCGCAGCGATGGCCGCTCATCGGCTCAGCGGCAAGGACGCGATGCTGCGCGTCGCCGGAGAGACTGGGCGTCCCGTGACCGTCGGCGTGCTCATCATCTCCATCGTGTACGTCCCCGTCCTCCTGCTCGAAGGGGTGGAAGGCAAGATGTTCCGGCCCATGGCGCTCACCGTGCTGTTCGCGCTCGGAACCGCGCTCGTGCTCACGTTCACCTGGGTTCCCGCGCTCGGCGGGCTCCTGCTCCGGCGCGCCAAGCAACACGAGCCACGAATCGTCGTCTGGCTTCGGAGGTGGTATCGGCCGCTCCTGCTCGCGGCGGTGCGGCACTACCGAGTCACCGTTCTCGGAGTGGGCGTCTTGCTCGGGATCGGCGTCCTGCTCGCCTGGACGCGCGGTGCGGAGTTCGTTCCGCGCCTCGAGGAAGGGTCCATCGCGATCCAGGTCACCAGGCCGCCGAGCGTTTCCATCGCGGAAGCCTCGCGCGGGACGACCGCCGTGGAGCGCGCGCTCGCGAAGTTCCCCGAGGTCACGCGCGTGGTTTCCCGCACGGGCAGTCCCGACGTCGCGACCGACGTGATGGGCCCCGAGCAGAGCGACGTCTTCGTCATGCTGAAGCCGCGCAGCGAGTGGGTCACGGCCGACGACGCCGCCGGCTTCGCCGACGCGTTCGCGCCTGCCTTGTCGGAGGCGGTGCCCGGGGCGGCCTTCGCCTTCACCCAGCCGATCGAGATGCGGGTTCAGGAGCTGATCGGCGGCGTCAAGGCGGACGTCGGCATCAAGATCTTCGGCAGCGACCTCGCCCGCCTCCGGGAGCTGTCGGGGCGTATGG
>DASXWF010001265.1:0-16700 GCA_036503835.1 Polyangiaceae bacterium
ATCGACTCGGGCCAGGGTGCTACGCGAAGCAATCCCCGAATCCGACTGGGCGCGCATCACCGACGAAGACGACGAGGCCGCCCAGCGCTTTCTCGAGATGTCGGACGAGGAGCTCGACGCCGCGATAGTTGCGGCCGGCGGCGACCCGGAGCGACACCGTCGCGCAAGTCAGGCGATGGGTCGGTGGGCTCGGAAGCTGGCAGAGATGCATGGGGAGATCACCACCGCCCGCGCCGAAGTCGAGAGGCTCAGGGCCCAACTCGCGAACACGAAGGAACTCCTCAAGGACGCCCGCGAGCCTCCCGGTCTCGTGAACTACGGAATGGACAGTGACGAATGACGGACCATCTGAAAGAAGCCGCCATCGCGGCGCTGACCGAGGTATCGATTGACCGCGTTCCGTCGATGCTCTTCACGCAAGACGAGGCGACGCGGATTGTCGAAGCGCTGGCGAACTACCTCCGCTCCACCCCCACCGCGCCCACTCGGACGGAGGAGAAGCGCTTCGTATCCGGCTCGCACGTTTACAAGCACTACGGCGTCGAGGAGTCGCCCGATGCGGAGGGGAGCGAGGGGCCAGGCGACGAGGAGCTCCGCGCCATCGAATACCGCGGCCTCGTCTCGCTCGGTCGTGAAGAGCGAACAACCGTGGCTGCGCACAACGAAGGGCGCCGGTCGGTGTGGCGCGACGGCTTCGCAAAGGGCCGTTCCTCCGCCGCCCGCGAGCTGGCCGAAAAGTACAGCTCACAGGACCCGCTTCTGGTGCACGAGGGAACCATCGAGTGCGACCACTGCGGCGAGCGTTCCAAGGCGTACGGCGGGGCTGCGGACAGCGCGACGATTTGCCCGGTGAGAGCCCGCGCGCTGACTGGCGAGCTGGCCGAGCTGCGCGAGAAGGTGCGGGCCTTCGAAACCCTCGCGCGCTGGGCCATCGAACAACCGTCGCTGCCGAGCACGATCTACCGGGAACTCGTTGGGCCCGGCTCCGGTTCTGACGAAGGGAAGGCTACGACGTGAAAGTTCTCAAGCCAGGTCGAAAACAAAAGGGCTGGGCAGCCGAGACTGAGTGCACCGGCTCGGGCAACGGCAACGGTGGCTGCGGCGCCGTGCTGCTCGTTGACGCGTCGGACCTGTTCCGAACGTGGCGTCACTCGTACGGCGAGACCTCGCCCGACTACTACGCCACGTTCGCGTGCCCTTCGTGCGGAGTGCTCACGGACGTGAAGGGCTACCCGGGGCACGCGAGCAGCCTGCCGAGGCGCAAGCCATGACAACCCCCATCGACCCCGCCACAACAATCGCCGCCATCTCCGGTTGCTACAACGGAGCCGCGAGCATGCGCGAACGAGATGAGGCTTTTCGTGGCATGCGCACCCTCGCCTCCGAGCTCGCCGAGAAGCTCAGGGAGGCCGAGACATCCGGTGCGTTCTTCCACCGAAAGGCTTTGACCGACGCGCTTGACGCCGAAGAGAGAGCCCACGCCGAAACCAAGCGCGAGCTCGAACAGGAGCGGGAGCTCGTCTCCGGCTGCAAGCGAACGATTAGCCGGTTCGGACGGGTCATCGAGCGCCTGCACGGATTCGACGCTCTCGCTGCGATCGTTACCGCCGTTCACGGCGCCTGCGAAAACTGCGACGGGGCCGGTGAGGTCATCTCGGTGGACACCGTGACGCATCTGACGTGCGGGACGTGTCGCGGCTCGGGAAAGAAGCACCCACCCCTCCCCGCCTGCAAACGCTGCGGCAAGCCCGTCGCTCACCCGGCGCAGGAGTACTGCGGGGCGGCGTGTTCGGTGGAGAGGGGGAGGGCGGTGGAGCGTGGGAAGTGGGAGCCGCCGCCCTTCGAACTGCCCACGCTCTGGTGCGAGATTACCGGCAACCCGTGCGGCACCGACACGTGGGCGGTGGGCTACGCGTGCGATTGTTCGCCTTGCTCGGAATACGTGCGGAGACTCGCCGCTCAGGAGATGGCGCGCCCGAGCGGGAAGGGGGAGCCGTGTCCGGGATGTGGAGGGACCGGCTGGCTCTACCCCGAAGATCCAAACGCCCCCGACAAGTACATGCCGGACCGCGACTGCCCCGGGTGCAAAGGCTCCGGCAGCAAGGCGCGGGAGGGAGAGTGATTCTTGAAATTCTGAACAGACCGCTGCAGCCGATGCGGTTCTGGGAGCTCCTGCTTGCATTGCTCGCAGCCAAGGCCGTCGAGCTATCCCTGCTCTGGCTGTTGATGCGCAATTCCCGGGCGCCGCGAAAGGGAAAGCCTTGACGATCAACATCACCGAAGTTCCCCCAACCGGCACCCGCGAAGTCGTCGGTTTCTGGGACGGCCGCGACGAACACGACAACCCGATCGGCGGCTACGGACCAGTCAAGCTTCCCGAGTATCCGCCGCATCCCAAGGGCGAAGCGCTCCGGAAGCTCCGCGTAGATGCGCGCGTGGCCCAGCGGGAACTCGCGAAACGCCTCGGCGTCGATGCGCTCGTGATCTACGGGCTCGAGAACGGGCGGCACACGACGGATGATGAGGGGTGGGAGGCGTTGGCGAGGGCGGTGAAGGAGCTGCGGAACGCATGACCACCCCCGGCACCGTCCCCAACTTCACCGCCGAAGCCGACGCCTACCTTGCCGACATCGCAGCCGGTGAGCTCGGCGACATGTCCCAGCGTGACGCGCTCGCTACGTTCGGGCAGTACATGTTCGCCGAGGGCGTGCGGGCGTCGAAGGTCCGAATGTCCGGGTGCGAGGATTTGCTCGACGAGCTGGAGATGGAGGCGGAGCAAGCGGGGAGCGGGTTTCGCGAGCAGTCACCACAAGCGCATGCCGCGGGTGATGGCGAGGGCGATGACGGCAAGGAGCGCGAGCACGACGAGTAGCTGCTTCCACCCCGTCACGGCATGAAGGACGGCAACGATCCCCTTGGCCGGCGCCGGCGTGCTCGAATGCGTCTCCACCCGTTTCCGCGCCTCCTGCTCGATCACGTCGCTGAGCTCCTCCTCAGGGACCGACCGCATCTCCTCCCGCATCCGCAGCCGCTCGATCGCCAGCTTCGATTCGGTGCTCATGCCCCGTTTTTCCCGCGCCGGAGCTGCCCGATGACCCTGCCGAGCTCGGTATTCACGAACTGAAGCCGCTCGATCTGCTCGTTGATCGACTGGTGCGCCCGGTCGAGCAGGGCCATGTAACCCTCGTGCTCCTCGAGCTTCCCGTCGTGCCCGTCGAGCCGTCGTTGCGACTCGGACACGGTCGGCTCGAGAGCGGAGACCCGGACGCCTAGGTCACCGATCTCTCGCTCGTGCTCTTCCAGTGCGATCCGGACATCTCGTGCTGCGGACACTCTGAAGGGTGAGTGTACCTGAAAAGCGACGGCCCAACCCCCGGTTTTGGCGTTACATCGTGTTACACGCGAGGGGATGCAGCAGAGATTTCCACCGCGCCGATGGGTGCCGTTCACGCTCGACATGCACCAAGAGCTCGAGCGGCTCCGGGTGGTCTACCCGGCGGTGACCAGGACGAGGCTGACGGTCGACGCGCTGCGGCGCGGGATGGCCGTGATGGCCGCCGAACCGGTCCCGACGCTGCTGCCGGCGGATGTGGCGCCGCTCAGGAGGGTCGGTTGACTCGAGTTTTCTCCGACGGAAAGCGGCACCGGTTCCTTGGGAATGCCCCGTCCGGGGAATTCGTCAGCCTGCTGAAGCCGTGGACCCCTGATACCTGGGACGATTGCTGGGTCAGCAAGGGTCGCGCCATCGTGCTCCGACCGGACTACCCCAGGGCCCGGCGACGCGGTCACGCGCTCCGAGCGCACATCGTCTGGTGGCTCACAACCGGCGAGGCGCCACCAGAAGACAAGCACCTTCACCACAAGAACCACGACAAGCTCGACGACCGCTTCGAGAACCTCGAGCTGATGGGCGTCGCCGAGCACATGGCACACCATCGTCACCACGCGGGGCGCGTCGAGCTCCCCTGCGCCAAGTGCGGCACCCCAGTCTCAAGAGAGAGGAACCGAGTTCGCTACAATCGCGTGTTTTGTTCGCACGCTTGCTACGCCGCCTTCCCGAAGTCCGCCGAGACCCGAGGTAGACATCGACAGGCTCACCTCGGGGAGAGGCACTGGGCAGCGAAGCTCAACGCGGAAGCCGTTCGTCTGATCCGCTCCTCAACCGAGAGCGCAGAGGCGCTGGCCGAACGATACGGAGTGAAGCTGGTCACCATCAACGCCGCGCGCCGCGGATACAACTGGAGCCACGTTTGAAGTACACTATCACTGGAGGAAAGGGCGTCGTAGCCAGCCTTTTCGCCCGCCGCCTCATCTCCGAAGGCCACTCGGTCACGATCATCGACGACGGCTCCGACCCGCGCCACGAGGCCAACAGCTTCGACGGCCCGACCTATCTGCACCAGCGGCTCGAACAGATGCCGACCCGGGTGCTCGCGGACGTTCTCGCCGATTCGGACCGCGTCTTCCACGCCGCCGCCAGCACCGGCATCCCCTACAGCGCAACCAACCCGCTCGACGACTGGCGGCGGAACGTGGACGGGACGTTGGCGCTGCTGGAGGCGTTGCGGGTGGAGCCGAGGCCAATGGTGGTTTTGAGCTCGGTGAAGCCGTACGAGCTCGGCGATTACCTTTCGAACCTCTGCCTCTTCGTGGGCGAGTCCTTCCCTCTCCGCGCCGACGAGCCCTATGCCGCATCGAAGGCCGCGCAGTCGCTAATCTGCCAAGCGTACGCACGCAGTTTCGACCTGCCGATCCTCGTCTTTCGCTGTTCGAACCTCTACGGTCCGGCCTGTCCGCACGGCGCTCGCCATGGCTGGATGACGAACTTCGCGATTCGGGCCGCGCTGAACTGGCCAATCGAGATCCAGGGTGACGGCCACCAGTCGCGCGACATGCTGCACGCTTCCGATGTCGCGACGGCCGCTCTGGCCGCCTACGAGCACCAGCCGTGGGGCGAGATTCTGAACCTGGGCGGCGGCGGCTCGAACGTGATCTCGGTGCTCGGGGCGTACTCCACACTTCTGGAGCTGGGCTCGAAGTCCGAGGCTACGACGGGGCCGACCCGAAAGAACGACGACCCGCGATTCGAAACTGACACGCGCGAGGCGCGTTCGCAGCTCGGCGGCTGGTCGCCGGAAGTGAACGTCAAGACCGGCCTTCGCGAAGTCTACAACTGGGCCTGCGCGAACCGGGAGATGCTGGCGCGCGTGTACGAGGGGGAACGGTGAACAGCTGTCGCGATTGCAAGCACTGGGACCCTTCGCGCGGAGCCGGCGCCGGACTCTGTAGGTTGATTAGCCGGAGCACGTACAGCTACCCACCTGAACAGCGACACGAGGAGCTGGCGTGGACCCTGGGTGCCTACGGGTACGAGTCCGACCTGTACACATCACCCGAGTTCGGTTGCGTTCAGTGGTCCCAAAAATGAACTACGCCCTTTCCCCCACCGTCACCGCCGCCCTAACCGGCAAGCTCATCTTCATCACCGGTTCGGAAGGCTTCCTCGGTCGCCACCTGACCGCCGCGCTCCGTGAGATCGGCGCCAGCGTCGTCGGTTTCGACATCCGGAACGGCCCCGGCGAGGACGTTTCGAACATGAAGATGCTGGACGAGAAGTCCGCGCTCTTCGAAGCGGCCGACTACGTGATCCACGCCGCCGGCATCGCCTCGCCCTACCACTACCGCCGACTCCCGCTCGTCGCGCTCGATGCCGCCACGAAGGGCACCCGAAACCTCCTCGAGCTCGCCCTGACGATGCCGAAGCGCCCGAAGGTGCTCTACCTCTCGAGCTCCGAGGTCTACGGCAACCCGGCGATCGTCCCGACCCCCGAGAGCTACATCGGCGCACTCGACCCGCTGAGCCCCCGCGCCTGTTACGACGTTTCGAAAGCCCTCGGCGAAACGCTCGTGAAGATCTACGCCGACCAGGGCGTTCGCGCGACGATGGTCCGCCTGTTCAACGCGTACGGACCGGGGATGGCCGAAGACGATCGCCGGTTCATGCCCCAGCTCCGGCGCGCAAAGCTCACGGGCGAGCCGATGCGGGTCTACGGGAGCGGCACCCAAACCCGCGCGTTCTGCTTCGTTTCAGACACGGTGCGCGGCTGCCTGCAAGCTCTCGTCTTCGGCGGCAAGGCGCGCGTCTACAACATCGGGAACGCGACTAGCGAACTCACGATGCCCGAGGTTTGCCGGTTGGCGGGCGTTCACCTCGAGGTCGTTCCGTATCCGAAGGAATGGCCGGCGGAAGAGCCCATGCGGAGGTGTCCGGACATTTCGAGAGCGAGGGAAGAGCTCGAGTATCGGCCGGTGGTTTCGATGGAAGAGGGGTTGGCGGAGTTTTTGAAGCCATGAGCTGGAGAGACACCTTCGAGACGGCTCAGGAGCGCCGCGTGCAACTGGAGCGCCGCGACTACTGCATCTCGATCGCGCTCCACCACATTCGGGAGCGCGAGCATCTTCCGGACATGGAGTACTACGCACGCAAAGACCTCATGTACTCGGTCTACGGCAAGTTCCAGGAGTACCCGATGGTGCTGCCGAGTTACAGCTACCCACTCGACTGGTGGCAGGCGTTCAAGGGGCGCTGGTTCCCTCAGTGGGCGCTCAAGCGCTGGCCGGTGCGGAACAAGACGGTCGGCGGCGAAGAGAAGACGATCGAGGTCTACGCAATTTTCCCTGAGCTACAACCCGTGAAAGAGCGGACGAAGACTCTCGTTTGGTACGGGTGGCGGGAGCGCGAACAATGATCCCCGGCAAGATCTCCTGTTGTCTTCTCGTTCGCGACGACGCGGCCACCCTCCGCGAATGCCTCGAGTCGATCCGCCCGCACGTCGATCAGCTCGTGATCGTGGACACGGGCAGCTCCGACGCCTCGCCCGAGATCGCCCGCCACTACGCCGACAAGCTCGAGTTTTTCTTGGGCTGCAACGACGCCGAAAACCGGATCGAAGACTTCGCCGCCGCCCGAAACCACGCGCTCAAGTTCGCCGAGTGCGAGTTCCACGCCTGGTTCGACGCGGACGACGTGATCGTGGGCGGCGAACACCTCCGCGCCCTCGCCGCGTCCCGTCCCGCCGAGACGGTCATGTGGCTCATACCCTACGAGTATCAGCACGACGCCGCCGGCCGCGTGACGATCATGCACCACCGCGAAAACCTCGTGGTGCCGACGAGCTCGTTCCAGTGGCAAACACCCGTCCACGAGGTTCTCGTCGCAAAGCCCGGGAAGCCACCGCCCGTTCCGATCCCGGCGCCCCAGGTCCGCCGCATCCACCGCAAGCAATTCAGCAAGCGCCCCGACGACCCGCAACGAAACCTCCGCATCATGGAGAGGTATGTTCAGAGGTCGGGCGAAGGCGACATCCGAGCGCTCTACTACTATGGCGTGGAGCTCATGCAGCACCGGCCGCCCGGGCAGGCGCTGATGGTGCTGCGGCGCTACTTCCAGCTCAGCCAGTGGGGCGACGAGCAGATCCTCGCCGCGCTGCAAATCGCCCGCTGCTACCAGGCGCTCCACGACTACGAAACCGCCATCGAGTGGGCCCTGAAGGCGATGGTCACGAAGAGCTGGCCCGAGCCGTACTGGACGCTCGCCGAGTGCTACTTCGATCTCGCCCTCCTCGGAAAGAACCCGGACCACAACTTCCGCCGCTGCGCGCACTTCGCCGATCTCGGGATGTCACTACCCGAAGCGGACACGGTGCTTTTCACGAACCCGACCAAGCGCGCCGAGATCCACCGGATCCTGTCCGTCGCGCTCTACAAGGCTGGGCATCTCGAGCGTGCGCTTTCGTCGGCGCAAAAGGGCCTCGCGGGACTGCCTGAGGACACCGTGCTCCAACAGAACGCCCGGAGCTTCGAGGTGCAGACGATCTACGGCGACCTCGTGGCGAAGCTGAACCGGCTCCACACCCTCGGCGCCGTCACGATCGAGCTCGGTCAGCAGGTCGTGAACATGCTGTCCGGCGCTCCACCGCCTACACCGGCACTTCCCGCCCCGAGCTCCGCGCCACCGCCGGCACAGCAAGCCGCGGAAGGGTGCCTCGATGTCGCGTTCTTCGTCGGGCCCGGCTTCGAACCGTGGAACCCCGAGACGATGGCGAAGACGGGCATGGGCGGCTCGGAGACGATGGCGTGGGAGCTCGCAAAACGCTTGCGCGGGTTCGGCCACCGGGTGCGGCTCTTCGGGCACTGCTCGGCGGAGGCACCGGAAGGAGTGTTCGATGGCGTCGAGTACCTGGATACGACGCGCTACCCCGGCACGAGCTGCGACGTTCTGATCGCCTCGAGGCACGCGAACGCCGTGGACGAGGCGCTGAACGTTCGGGCGAAGGCGCGGCTCCTGTGGGTGCACGATGTCGTCCCGTACGAGCTCGACCAGCGTCGGGCGCTTCGGTTCGATCGGATTCTGGCGCTCAGCGAGTGGCATCGCTCGGTGCTGCGGCAGGTGTACCCGACGGTCGACCCGGAGAAGTTTGCGGTGACGAGGAACGGGATTGATCCGGAGAGGTTCGTGGCTGCCGAGTCCGACCTGCGCATTCATGACGGCCCAGCGGTGCCATCGGTGCTCACGATCGACGACCACCCGCTTGCGCCCGGCATTCCTCGCTGGGAACTCGGCGGGACTCGGATCATCATCGGCGGCGGCGTTCATGGGCCGGGCGACTGGGAGTCACTGGTCGCACTGGGCGTTACCCACTGCATCTGCGTGACCGACCCGCCGGATACGGGTGTTCCGGAAGATAGATCCCTGCAGTTCAACGTCGTCGATGACGGAACTCCGTTTCCTCCCGAGCGGCTCGACGATGTAGAGAGGCTCGCCCGGGTTGCGCTCACTGGTGGTGGCAAGCTCTATCTGCACTGTTGGGTAGGTCGATCGCGGAGCCCGTCGTTCGCCTATGCCGTTCTCCGGTCTGTCTACGGGCTCGGGAAGGAAGCCGAGCAGTACATCCAGGCGCGCTACCCGTGGCCGGAACCGTTCGGCTCTGACCCAAAGCACCGCGCGTACATCGACAGCGTCGACGCGTGGATCGACGCGAGGCCGAGACGGCGCACCCCGACCAAAGTCATCTACTCCTCCAGTCCCGATCGCGGCCTCCCGTGCCTGCTCGAGCTCTGGCCCGAAGTCCTCCGCGCCGTACCCGATGCGGAGCTCCACGTCTTCTACGGCGCGCAAAACCTCGAAAAGATCATCGCGGCAACGGGCGACCCGGAGCTATCCGCCATGCACCGCCGGACGCTGCACATGGCCAAATCGATGCCGAGCGTGAAGATGCGCGGCCGGGTCGGGCAAGCAGAACTGGCACGGGAATTCCTGTCCGCGGGCGTTTGGGTTCTTCCCGGTGGCTTCACGGAAACGAGCTGTATTTCCGCCGCCGAAGCCCAAGCCGCCGGATGCCACGTCGTCTGCTCGGCAAATGCGGCGCTGCTCGAAACGGTCGGCACGCGCGGGACCCTCGTGGGCGGGTTCGTTCAGCAAGAGACGCGCATGCCGCCCGAGCAGAGCGAGGCGTACAAGCTCATGTTCGCAAAGGGCATTATCGACGCGATCGGTGCGGCTCGGAGCGGGCCGAACGTCGAGGGGATGGCGTGGGCGCGGGAGCACTGGACGCTCGATGGGCTCGCGTCGGATTGGGACATCATGTTGCGGGAGTTGGTGGCGGAGCTTGGTGAGCGCGTGGTGCCGAGATTCTGGAGTGCAGCGTGAGCGAGATTCGCTGCCCAGCGTGTACCGCCTTGGTGCCGGAGGGGTCGTTCTACCGCGCCGGGTCCAGGCGATTCGTGAACTGCAAGGCCTGCGCGTATGGGGCAGAGAAGAAGCGGATCGAGCTGCGTCGTGGTGCCGGCGCCTTTCCTCCGCTACCCATTCGCTTCTGGTCGAAGGTACAGCGCGGCGCCACCGGCGAGTGCTGGCCGTTCCAGGGCGTGCGTGACCACAAGGGATACGGGCGCTTTCATACCAAAGATGGCGGACGCTTGGCTCACCGGATGGCCTGGGAGCTGGTGCACGGTCCGCCGTCGATCGGGCTGTGCGCAATGCACACCTGCGACAATCCGACCTGTTGCAACCCGTCGCACCTACGGCTTGGCACCGATGCCGAGAACAGGGCAGACAAACTCACCAAGGGTCGCCACCTATTTTCACGAAAGGGGCTGGACCCGGACACGGAGCGCTCGGTTCGCGTCGTATCGATCCTCGGCATCAGACACGTGGAGAACGCCGCCCTCCACGGAATCTCTAGTTACCGCGTGGCGAAGGCACTGGGTCTGCGATGCGGGTAGCCGTTCTATTTGGTGGGATGTGCCTCGCGTTCCGGGGGTCCATCGACTTCAACGGCCTCTGGCAGGACCCGCGAGGCCTGACCGGTAGCGAACTTGCCGCCGTGCGCCTGTCCGAGTGGTTCGCCACGCTCGGCCACGAGACGACGCTCTACACGAAGAGCCCGAACGTCGGCACGAACTACGGCGGAGTGGCGATTGCCGACATCGACGGAGCTATTGCCGACTGCGACGTGGCGGTCGCGATCAACGAGCCGGACTTCCTTCGCAAGGCCCCGGCTGGATCGTTCCGCGTCGCGATGATGTTTTTGAACGACGTTTCGTTCACCCGTGCTGGCTTCTACAACCACGTCGACCTCTTCTGCTCGCCCAGCGCTCCCCACCTCGAGCAGATCATGACGAACCCGGCGTGGCGTCGCGTCGAGGTTACACCCGACTTCCCGAACGGTCGCGAGCAGTACACGCCCGACCCGGCGAAGTGGTGTGTGGTGCCGTTGGGGTGCGATCCGGAGCGGTTCGAGCTTCCCGAGGCGAAGCGATCGCGCGTTGTCTCTGGGCGTTGCGAAAACTGCGAAGAAGAGTACGAGCACAACCCGGGCGAGCCGCCGGAGTTCTGTTCGGTTTGCAGCGATAGTCCCAAGATCCCCGGCCGCGTAGTCCACTGCTCCTCCCCCGACCGCGGTCTCCACTGGCTCCTCCAGGAATGGCCCGCGATCAAACGCGCCGTCCCGCACGCGACGCTGCATGTATTTTACCGCCTCGAACCCTGGCTCCGCGGCTTCGACCAAACCCCGTTCTTCCCGCCGATCGAGCCGCTCCGAGCCCGCGCGAACTACGTCGAGGAGTGCCTCCGTCGCTTCCGGGAAATGGGCGGCCTCGGCGTGACGCTCCGTGACAGCGTCAGCCGCGAAACGATCGAACGGGAGATGGCGCAAGCGGAGTGCCTAGCCTTCCCGTGCGACACCACGACCTGGAGCGAGGGATTCAGCTGCGCCACGCTCGAAGGCTGCGCCGCCCGTGCCTGCCCGGTCATCACGGACTGCGACGCCCTGGCCGGTGTGTACGGGGGCGCGTTGCCCGTCGTCTATCGGGTCGGCGACTGGCAAGCGCGGTTTCGTGACGAGGTGATCCGCGCGCTCACGGACTCGGTGTACCGGGAAGAGGTGAACGCCAAGGCCCACGCGTTTGCGCTCGAGCACACGTGGAAGCGGACGGCGGAGAGGATTCTCGAGGAGATTGGAAAGAGGCGGTGATTCATGTTGGTCCGAGCCATTGCGACGTATGCAGAAAGAGACCCTATGGCCTCTGCTGCGGCTGCATCATCTTGTTGTGCAGCGTCGGAAACTTCACGAGCAGCAAGCCCGTTCTCAGGTGCATCGACCGCGTACTGCGACGCAGCAAGATCGGAAACAACGCCAAGCTGCTGAGAACGATCAGGCGAATGGAGCAGGCCATGACCGAAGACGAAATCACAGTCCCCGACCACCAACTCCCAACCGACCCGGCCCCACCGATGGTTTTCGGCGGCCACCGGGAGCGACGCTACTCGGCGAAGGTCGCGATTCCGGAAGACGGCAACCAGAACGAGAAGGGCCGTATCGTCAACATCCTCCACGGCGGCGTCAGCGGCTCGGTCGGCTACCTCGAGAGCAACGAGGGCGCGTTCCGGGCGAGCCACTACCACTTGCGCGACTCCCACCGGCTCCACGTCGTTTCCGGCTGGCTCCGGTACTACGAGCGAGCGGTGGGCGGCGAGGGCTTCGAGTTCTGCGAGATCTTCGGCCCCGGCGACACGTTCGACACGCCACCGATGCGCGAGCACCTGCTGCTCTTCGACAAGCCGACGCTGATGCTGTCCGTTTCGACGCAGCCGCGAACGCACGAAGAGCACGAGGCAGATGTGGTCAGGGTGCCGCGGGAAAGTTGGGGCGTTTGATCAAGGTCAACGCTGCCAGCGGGACGGATTTGCGGCCTCCGCCATGGGTCAATCTGGACCTGTGCAAGCGGTGGCCATCGAACCCGCGCGACTGCGACATCGTCTGGGACGCCCGCTCCGACAAGCTCCCGTTCCCGGACGCCACGGCCGATGAGTTCGTCGGCGGCTACCTGCTCCTTCACGTTGCGCTCCCGCATCACGAGCCGCTGATTCGCGAGGCGTTCCGGGTCTTGGCGCCGGGCGGACGAATCGAGCTCGGCGAAGTGGACATGGACGTTGCTATGCGGCGGTGGCTGGCGAACCCGCAAGAGGAGAGCGCGCACCAAATGATCTGGGGCGAGCACGGCTCAATCCACGGACCGGAGTTCGAGGAGTTCGACCGGCACGTTTCGGGTCACACGGAAGGGACGCTGCGGGCGCTCCTGGCCAAGTGCGGGTTCGTTCAGATCGAGCGGTTCAAGCAACATGCCGAGAGTGTCTGGTACGAGCTTTCGATGCAGGCGAGGAAACCTTGACCCTCAAACCCATCCTCTCCGCCGTCCTCGCCCTCGTCGTCTGCCGCGAAGACCCGCCCGGCTCGCCCGAAAAGCGCGCCCAGCTCGTTGCCGTCGGTTCAGCCGTCGCCGAGTTCGCCAAGACGCCCGACGAAGCCGCGTTCCTGATCGCGTGGGCACAGGCCGAATCGCACCTGTCGCTCCGAATCCACATCGGCAACTGCAAGCCGTGGGAATGCGACCGGGGCCGAGCGCGCGGACCGTGGCAGACGCATCGGAACGGCATGCCCGAGGAGCGATGGGCGCGGATGATCGGCGTCGAGAACACGCGAGCCCAGGCGGAACAAGCGGCCCGTCACGCTCGATGGGCGATGCGGCAGTGCCCGGATCGGGTGCTCGGAGCGTTCCGGGTGCTAGGCGGGAATGGTTGCGACCGGCCGATCAAGGGCGAGCGGGACCGGGTGGCGGCGTTTCAGAGGGTGAGGGCGAAGCTGTGACGGCCCGTCGGTGCACGAAATGCGGCGTGGAGAAGCCGGCCACGCTCGAGTACTTCCGAAAGCACACATCGTGCTCACTCGGGCTGAATACTCAGTGCAAGACGTGCTGCTCTGACTACCAAAAACGCCGCGTGGCAAACGCGAGGCTCACCGGGAACTGCACCGTGGGTCGCGCTGGGTGCCTAGGCAAGCCGCTCCCGGGCAAGACCAGGTGCTGGGCATGTAACGCCAAAGAGCGAGCGCTCGCTGCGGATTGGAGGTGTCGCAACCCAGAAAAAAGTCGCGAGACTGTGCGCGAGTGCCGCCGCCGCCGCCCCGACGTGATCGTTGAGTGGCGCAAGCGGAACAGGGAGCGCCTCAACCGAAAGCACCGCGAGTGGCTTGCTAGCTCACCTGTCGCAAAGGAGTCCGTCAGGGCCAAAAACCGGGCGTGGCGCGAGAAAAACCGGGATCGCCTTGCCGCCAATAAGCACCGACGACGCGCTCGGCTTCTTGACGGGGTCTCACCTGGCGTAACCAGCGAGGAGTGGGCCGCGATCGTGGGTCGCTTTGGCGGCAAGTGTGCATACTGCGGACAACCAGGCAAGACTCGCGATCACGTGATCCCACTAAGCAAGGGCGGCCGGGACGAACCGAGTAACGTCGTCCCGGCCTGCCGTAAATGCAACTCCGCAAAGCACAACCGCATGCCAGTCGGAAGGTGGGCCCCATGCTATCCGTGATCACTCCGTCCAATCGGGTTGGCGGGATCGACGTTCTAATCACGTCTCTCGCCTCCCAGACCGAGCAAAATTTCGAGCTGATTTTCGTCGACAATATTCGGAAGTGCCGTCCCGAAGCGTTCCGCAATGCGCCGTTCCGCGTGAAGCACATTGAGCCACGCGACAACCCGTTTCCGATGGTCTGTTACTGCAGAACGATGAACAGCGGCATTGCCCACGCCGCGGGAGACATCGTAGTGGCCTTTTGCGACTACTCGTTTGCCCACCCGCGCTGCCTCGAAACCCACGCCGAGTGCCAAAAGAAGAACCCAGGACCGACGCACCTCGACTACAACTACTCGGCGCTCCCGAGGCTGAAGGAGGGCTTCCCCGGCTACCACCAGGGCGGCTTTGATCCCGGGAGCGATCCGCGCCGGTACGATGAGCTCTTGAACGAGACGACTGATCGGTACGTCGCCGACTTGGAAAGCGGCCGGCTGGACCCGTTCATGTGGTCGCTGTTCGAGGAGCCGCTGAACGAGGGGAGCGTGTCGGCGCTCGAGGTTACGCATCGGCATCGGCCTTGTGCGACGCGGAAGGCGGATGATTGGAACTGGGCTTCCTGTAAAAATGAGAGCTTTCCTACTGAGCTTCTCCTGGAGCTGAACGGTTTCGATGAAGCGTACGACGCGTCGCATTGCTACCAGGACAGCGAGCTCAGCTATCGGTTGCGCGAGCGCGGCATCCCCTGGAACAACGGACCGGTGGAGACCGGGATGGTGACGGTCGTGAACCCGCGCCCCGTGCTGAACGTGAAGAAGCTGCGCCAACCGTTCGGCTACAACGCGGACCTCTGCTTCATGCACAGGAAGGCGGAGAATCGGTTGCCGGTGAATCCGGAGTTTTCGCTGCGGGAGTGGCGGGAAAGGACGGTTAGGAAGTGACGCTACCGCTTCGCGAGCAGTGCCGAGTCATCTTCCCCGGCTATGGCATTTGTTACCGCCGCCTAGGGCACGCCGGGCTCTGCCGTGCGCGACCGTGGCCAGGGTGCGCCGCGAGGGTCGGGTGTGTCGTTGCCAGGAAGTCAGGCAAGCGCGCCCCGCTGAGAAATGGGCGACTGAAATACCGGGGTGACAGGTGGGGTTGGCTGCGACCGAACGGGAGACATGCTCCGTGACCTTCCACACCCGCCAATCCTGCCGCCTCTGCTCCGGCCCGCTCCGAACGATCCTGGAGCTCGAGCCGACGCCGCCGGCAAACGCGCTGGTTTCCAGGGCTCGAATGCTACATGCCGACCCGTGGGTTGCTGGGTCAAAGCCATTGCGTGAACCGTCCTACCCGCTCACCCTCGCCCAGTGCACCACCTGCCAACACGTCCAGCTACCACACGTCGTAGACCCGTCGCTCCTCTTCACCGACTACGCCTACCAGTCCGGCACGTCCCCCGTCTTCCGCGAGCACCTTTCCGCCCTGGCCCACGCCGTCTCGCTGCGCCTCTTCCCGGAAGACTTGGTCATCGACATCGGCTCGAACGACGGGACGCTTCTCCGCGAGTTCATCACGGGCCGAGTGCTCGGCGTCGACCCGGCGCGGAACCTGGCCGAGAAGGCAACGGACGGCGGGATTCTGACCTACCCGGGTTTTCTCACGCCCAACACGGCCATGGCGATCGTGAAGGCCGCGGGGAAGGCAAAGCGCGCCCTTGCCCTGAACGTCATGGCCCACGCCGACAACCTCCAGGACATGGCGCTCGCGATCTGGGCGCTGCTTGCCGACGATGGGGAACTGATTCTCGAGGTCGCGTACCTGCCCGACATGCTGCGGGACGGGACGTTCGACATGATTTATCACGAGCACCTCGCGTTCTGGCACCTCGCCCCGATGGCCCCATTCTTCGCGAAGGCCGGTCTCTGCCTGTACGACGCGGAACACGTCGATACGCAAGGCGGCTCGATTCGCTGCTACGTGAGCAAGGCGCGCAAGCAACCGACGGACCGGCTCGTGTCGCTCATGGCGCAGGAGAAGTGGCTCGTGACGGATGAAGCGTTCGCGAAGTTCCGGGCGCGGATCGCGACGGCGAAAACGGGACTGACCGAACTGCTCGCCGCGATCAAGGCGAAGGGGAAGCGGATCGCTGCGTTCGGGTGCCCAGCGAAGGCGACGACGCTGCTGCACCATTTCGGAATCGGGCGGGAAACGATTCAGTACATCGTCGACGAGAATCCCTTGAAGCAGGGCAAGTTTTCCCCCGGCAAGCACATCCCGATCGTGTCGGCCGAGAAGTTCCGAGCGGACCCGCCGGACTATTGCGTGATCCTCGGCTGGAACTTCGAAGCCAACATCCGCGCGCGCCACGACTGGTTCGAGGGCGGGTGGATCCTGCCGATGCCGGAAGTGAAGGTTGTGGAATGACGAAAACCGAACAATTCACCACGGGCCTGCAAATCATCGCCCCGAAGATCCTGTGCGCGAACTTCCGCGACGAGAGCGGGATGGCGATGTTCCGGGTCGAGCCGCTCACGGACGACGAGATCCGGCGACTCGAGGAGCTGACGTGGAGCGCAGGGGAGAATCGGGCGGCGTTTGACGGGGGAGGGGCTTGGAAGTGACGCGAGTTCTGATCACTGGAGCAGCTGGATTTGTTGGGAGGAACCTCGTCCGCCACCTCCTCGCCACGACCGACTGGTTCATCGTCGGCCTGGACCGCCTCGACGAAGCCGCGACGATGAACGCCTACGTCCCGTTCTTCGAGCAGCACCCCGACCGGTTCCGCCCCGTCTGGCACAACCTA
>DASXWF010001266.1:0-7467 GCA_036503835.1 Polyangiaceae bacterium
CCTGAAGGCGCTCGTCACGGACATCGACCCGGACGCCAGGGTGAAGGAGTCGATGAACGAGATCAACGCGGCGCAGCGCATGCGGGTCGCGGCCACCGAAAGAGGCGAGGCCGAGCGGATCTTGCGGGTCAAAGTCGCGGAAGGTGACGCCCAGAGTAAGGCTCTGCAAGGCCGTGGTATCGCGGACCAGCGGCAGGCCATCGTCGCGGGCTTGCGGGATTCGGTGGACGAGTTCCGAAAATCCGTGCCCGGCACGACGGCCAAGGACGTGATGAACCTCGTCCTCATGACGCAGTATTTCGACATGCTGAAGGAGATCGGCGCGTCGTCCCGGACGAATGCCATCTTGATCCCCCACTCGCCCGGCAACCTCGCAACGCTGACGGACCAGATGCGCAACGCGCTGATCGAGGCCGATCAGGTGGTCCGGTCGCCCGCAGCGCCTTCGGCGCACCCAGGCCCCGATGGGCCGGGCAACGGCGGTCAAGTCGCCGACTTTAGCCACGGCGGCTCGCAGCGCTGAGCTCAGGCGAACCGAGACGAGTTGGCAGACTGGTTCAGTCGACGTCCGTCCGGACGGGCTGCACTCCACCGTCGTCCGCCCACTGCGCAAGGTGCTTCGGTCCGCGCGTCGCAGCCGTCCGAGCGCCCTGCAAGGCAGGCGTTGCAGTCGGATCGGAGCCGAGCACGACCCCCGGACCGGACCACTGCCGCCGCCGAAAATCGCTCTGATCGTCGGAGATTTCTCGGTATTGGCGCGCGATCATGACACGCGCGTCCGGAGGTAGCTTGCGCCGGAGCGTCTTCGCGTAAAGGGCTTCGGTGCGTGACGCCGCGGCGGCGAGGCCGCGGTAGGCGTCACCGTCCGTTCCGCCGACCAACGCACGATTGACGCGCTGAACGATGGCTCGCAGGTGCGGTCTCAGCGATCCGTGTTTCGGTGGTGACCCGCCGAGGTCGCCAATGTGCGTGGCAAGCTCGGCGCGAAAAACTCCGCGCCGCCGGACGACGTCGCGAAGGCCGTCTCCCTGGTCTGCCGGCAGCACGGCGGCCGCGGCGAGGAGGGAGGTCTGGTCGTCGATGCAGGCGGCCAGCAGGTGTTCCATCAAGGCCTGAGGCCTTCGGCTACGCATGGGCATATCTGGATCGCTCCGAACTTCCGATCTCATCGGAATCCTCAACATAACCACGGCACGCCAAAAAGCTCGCCGGCAGGCGATGGATCTCGTCTTGCATGCAGTCTTGCGTGAATCCCCCGCTCGACGTGCCCGGCTGGGCCTGGCTGCTGTTCGCCGTGATCATCGTGGTGAGCCTGGCCGTCGATTTATGGGCACACCGCGGAGGGCGCAGCTTGTCGCGCCGCCAGGCGATCGGCTGGAGCGTTGCCTGGGTCGTGCTGGCGCTGCTGTTCGGCGCCGGCGTGGCGGCGAAGTTCGGGTGGGACACGGCGCTCGAGTTCATCGCGGCGTACGCCACCGAGAAGAGCCTCAGCCTCGACAACCTCTTCCTCTTCATCGTGATCTTCGCGCGCCTCGGGATCCCGGAGGGCGAACAGCACCGCGTGCTCTTCTGGGGCATCCTCGGCGCGTTTGCCACGCGCGCGGCGTTCATCGCGGCGGGCACGGCTCTGCTCGCCGCGTGGCATCCCGTGGTCTACGTGCTCGGTGCCTTCCTCCTCTTTACGGGCATCAAGACGGCGCTCGAACGTCCGGAAGCGGAGCGGGAGGGGCGCTTGCTTGCCTTCCTGCGGCGGCATTTGCCGCTCACGGCGCGCCTGTCGGGCCATCGCTTCTTCGTGGTCGAGGGTGGACGTCTCGTGGGCACCCCGTTGCTGCTCGCGCTGATCGCCATCGAGTTCACCGACGTCGTGTTCGCGGTCGACTCCGTTCCCGCGGCGCTGGCCATCTCGAAAGCGCCGTTCATCGTGTACAGCTCGAACGTCTTCGCGGTGCTCGGCCTGCGGGCTCTTTACCTCGTCATCGCGCACGCTCTGAGCGGGCTCAAGTACCTGCGCTTCGGGCTCGGCGCCATCCTGGCCTTCGCCGGCTGCAAGATGCTGCTCGGAGATGTCTTCCCCATCTCGCACGTCGTGGCGCTGCTGGTCATCGTACTGTCCATGACGCTCGCGATTGCTGCCAGCCTGTTCGCGCGTCGTGGCTCGCGCGAGGGTGCATCGACGCCGGACGGAGCCGGAGGCTGAGCGTGGGGTATTTGCGTTCCGCTCACGCCTACGCTTACGATCTCGCGCGGGCGGTCGAGCAGCGCTGGGGAGGCGCGCCGGGGCTGCCCGAACCCGAGCTGCTCGAGCGACTGCTCTCGGTCTGTTATCAGGCGAGTCTGCTCCGCGACGAGGGGCGTCCGGTCACGTTCCGGATCGCACTGGCCGACCCCGAGATGTTTCCGGCCGTGGCCGGACCACCGGCGGGGCTGCACCGGCTCCTGTTCGAATCGTGTCGGCCCTTCGACGAGCACGAGCTCAGACGGCTGACGCCCGTGGCGGGTTTTCACCGCTCGCTCGTCGGCGTTCGCGCGCGCGACCCCGAATTCGAAGTCTGGGGCCTGGTGCACTCGGGGCCGCGCTGGCTTCAGGAGGTGCGCGGAGGACGGCGCATCCGGCAGGCCATCCCCGAGGTTCTGATGGTCGCGGTCACGGGCCCCGGTCGCGTGCTCGTCAGCAAGGGCCCCGAAACGATCGCCGCGCTCGCGGGCGGCACGCTCTTCGGAGCGGCGAGCGACGTGTTCGCGGCGTCCTGGCTCACCTCACTCTTCGGGAGACTCGAAGTGGCGCAGGCGGCGGAGCACGTGCTCTCGCCCGACCACCGGTTCGGCCCCCACGCACCGATCGAGCCCAGCTTCGGCGGACGGCTCGCGCAGCACGTGCTGCGCCGTATCGTGGCGACGATTCGCGGTGCTCGCCACGGGGGCGCGTTGATCTTCCTGCCTGCGGAACGAGCGAGCCAGATCTGCGCGACCGGACGTATCCTCGCCTTGAAGTATCCGTTTGCGGACGAGGAGCCGCGCCGGCGCATCTTCAGTTTGACGGTGCAGATCATGAACGAGCTTGCGCGGCTGTACGGTCGCCCGGGCTCGAAACCCGCGCCCGCCGTCGGTTGGACGGAGTACGAGGCCAGCACGGACTCGAGCCTGGCCGCCCTCGACGAGGCGCTGTTCGAGGCCGCTCACCTGGTCGGCATGCTGGCGGAGGTCGACGGCGCCGTCGTCATGACCAACCGGCTCGAGATCCTCGGATTCGGCGCCGAGATCTCGGGGGCCTTGCCGGACGTCGAGTTCGTCCAGCGAAGTCTCGACCTCGAAGGAACTCGGTACGTCACCGAGCGCGCCGATCGCGTGGGATCTCGCCATCGCTCGTCGTACCGCCTGACCGCCCACTTTCACGACGTTTTCTCGATCGTCGTGTCTCAAGACGGCGGCGTGCGCTTCGTGCGCTGGCACGGCGGAGGCGTCGTCTACTTCGACCAGGTCGCCACCGGACCTTGGGAAGTGTAGCGCCGCGGCGTCCTGCCGAAGACGCGCTATTTGCGCGGGGCCGTCTTCTTCTTGCGACCGCGAATCACGCCGTAGCGTTTGAGCTTCCGATAGAGGGTCGCGGACCCGATGCGCAGCGCTCCGGCGGTCAGCGTCTGGTTGCCGCCGTTCACCTCCAGCGCCGCGAGAATGTAGTCCTTCTCGACTTCTGACAGCGGGCGGACGGCGCCCGCTGTCACCGTCGCTTTGGGCAGCGCGTGCCGGACCTCTTCCGGCAGGTCCTCGAGCTCCACGCGAGCTCCACGGGCCAGCGCGACCGCTCGCTCCATGGCGTTCTCGAGCTCGCGGACGTTTCCGGGCCATTCGTAGCGCAGGAGTTGATCGGCTGCGGCCGGCGCGAGCCCCGCGATCTTCCTCTTCATGCGCATTGCCGAGTCGGCGAGCAGGACGCGCGCCAGGGGGAGAATGTCGTCTCGTCTTTCGCGAAGCGAAGGCACGTCCAGCTCGACCACCTTGAGCCGGTAGTAGAGGTCCTTGCGCACCGTTCCGGCCGCGACGGCGTGGGCGAGGTTGCGGTTGGTCGAGGCTACGACACGCACGTCCACGTCGCGGACCTTGTTCTCACCCACCCGGCGGACCTGTCGTTCTTGCAGCACCCTGAGCAGCTTCACCTGCATCCCGGGCGAGATCTCACCGATCTCGTCGAGCAGTAGCGTACCGTTGTGGGCCGATTCGAAGAGTCCGGGGCGGTCCTGAGTCGCGCCCGTGAACGCCCCGCGTACGTGCCCGAAAAGCTCGGCCTCCAGCAGCGTCTCGGTGATGGCGCCGCAGTTGACCGCGATGAACGGCCCCGCCGTGCGCGCGGACTCTTCGTGAACGAGCCGGGCGATCCCTTCCTTGCCCGAGCCGCTCTCGCCGGTGATGAGAACGGTGGAGTCCACCTTGGCGACGCGCCGCGCGAGATCGACGACTTTCAGCATGGCCGGGCTCTTGGCGACGATTCCGAGCGGCTCCTCGACTTCGCGCGCCACTCTCACGAGCGTGCGGCGGTGCTCGCGCAGCTTTCGCTCGGCCGCCTTCATCGTTTCCGTCACGCGCTGCAGCGAGACATCGAGGCACTCCGCCAGCCGCTTCGGCTCGAAGTAGTGCAGCTCTTCGGCGCGGTCGTCACCCCAACCCGCGCGCGTACGTCCGAAGATCTGGCAGGCGGCATCGCCCTTGCCCATGCAACCGTCCTCGAGCACGTAGATTTCCTGGCCGCAGCTCTTGCTGAGGTAGCCGCTCGTGAGGCCGCAGATCGTCCAGCACATGGGCACGTCCGCGCGACCGAAGTGCAAGAGATGCTGTTCCGCCTCGTAGGAAGCAACCAGCGTCAGGCCGTCCTTGGAGAGCGCCGTGTCGCTCCCCGGCGCGACGGCGTAAAGACCCTCCAGCGTGTGCAGGCGCGTTCCGGCGCGCCGCCAGTCGTCGCCGCTGTCCCACTTGAACTCCGATTCGAGCGCCTCGGCCATGCGCCAGCCGTGCGCGAAGCCGAACTGAGTGAGCACGGTGCGAGCGGCGTTCAGACCGAAGTTCTCGACCAGGTACTTTCGCAAGAGGCCCATGGCCACGGCGTCGATGAGCAACGCGCGCTGTCCCGCAAAGCGAATCACCCCGCGTTCCGGATCGAGCTCGAGCAGCTCTTGGTGATCGAGGTCGGCGACGCGCATGACCGAACCCTACCCTTCAAATTGAAGGTCCGCATTCCGTCATATTGATTGATTGGCTTGGGTTCGCGGCAGAATGCGCCGTTTCGCCGCCGGGCGCTGTCCGAGCTCCGACCCTCGAAAATCATCGCGCGCTTCTGCACGGCACGAAAGCTGCTCGAGAAGACGCGTGCTCCGAACGATCCACGCGTCGCCGAAGGTCGCCTTGCGCCGGCTGCTCTCGCGCGCATCGCTGCTGTTCTTCGTCGTGCTTCACCTCTCTTGTCTGTTGGTCGTGGTCTATCCTCCGACCTGGCCGCTCGTGCTCTTGGCCGCGAGCAGCTACGCGGTGCGGATGTGGGCGGTGACGGCCGGCTATCATCGCTACTTTGCGCACCGCAGCTTTCGCACGAGTCGCACCTTCCAATTCATCCTGGCGTTCCTCGGTTGCACCGCGTTGGAGAACGGGCCGCTCTGGTGGGCGAGCTGGCACAGGCGCCATCACAAGTACGCCGACACCTGGCGCGACTCTCATTCGCCGAGGGTCCACGGCCTCCTCGCCGCGCACGTCGGCTGGGTCTTCGATCCGAAGCACGACGAAACCGACCTCTCGAACGTCGCCGACCTGACCCGTTTTCCGGAGCTTCGGCTGCTCGAGCGCTTTGCCTGGGTGCCGCTCGTCGGGTTTGCGCTGCTGTGCTTCGCGGTGGCCGGCGTGGCGGGCCTGGTCTGGGGTTTCGTCGTGAGCACCCTGGCACTCAACCACGCGACGTTCCTCGTCAATTCATTGGGCCATGTTTGGGGTACGCGCCGCTACGCCACGCCCGACGACTCCAGAAACAACGTCCTCATCGCCCTGCTCACGTTCGGCGAGGGCTGGCACAACAATCACCACTTCTGCATGAGCTCGGCGCGTCAGGGGTTTCGCTGGTGGGAGCTCGACCTCGCGTACTACGGCCTGAAGGCCCTGGCCTGGCTTCGCGTCGTGCACGATCTACGGGAACCCTCCGCCCGGGTGCTCGCCGGCGAAGGAGCGGGCCGCGGTCGTGCGCCTCCCGAGCGGGAGAGGAGGACGCATATCCATCGAATCGAACGATTACGTTCATCATTTTGACGGCGTCGATGGGTCTGGGAGGCCCAGGGCGGCTGGATTCGGGAGCGCGACCCGGCACGGAAGCTGCGTTGCGAGATCGAGGCCCCGTCCCGGCACGCCGACGCGACGCGGGCGTCGTGGTGCGGCGGAGCGGACGGATTGGACCAATCGGATGATCACTCTGCGCAGGGCGAACGAACGTCACCACGAACGCCGCGGCAAGCGCGAGGTCTGGCATACCTTCTCGTCCAAGGACGAAGCTTCGGCCTTCGCCGAAGGTTTTGGAATCCTCGTGCTGCTCGACGAGCATTCGCTCCCGCCGGGCGCGAGCGTGCCGCGGCAGCCGGCCGGCGACGCCGAGCTCATTACCTACGTTCATGAAGGCGGGCTGGCGTGCGAGGATTCGACCGGCCGCTCCGGCATCATTCAGGCGGGCGAATTTCAGCGCATGAACCTGGCTCGAAGCTTTCGCTTCACCAAGACCAACTCGTCCCGCGCCGAGTGGGCCCACGTTTTTCAGCTGCGATTGTCGCGTACGGAGGCGGACTCCGAGGCCCGCTACGAGCAGAAGCGCTTCAGCGCCGCCGAACGTCGTGGCGCCTTCCGTGCCGTTGCGACGCCCGACGCTCGCAAGGGCTCGCTGACGACGGCCGGGGCGCTCCTGTATTCGGCCATCCTGAGTCCAGGCAAGCATCTGGTCCATGAGCTCTCGACCGGGCAAGATGCCTGGCTTCACGTCGTGATCGGAGCCGTGACGCTCGGTTCGGTGGTCCTCCGGGCGGGCGACGGCGCGGGAGTCGAGAACGAGCGTTCGATTTCACTCACGGCGCGAGAAGCGGCGGAGATCCTGCTTTGCGACCTCGGCGCATGCCGGCCGGCGGGCTCGCCCCCCATTCGCTGAAGCATTCACGGTCGGGCACGCAGCGCTCGCAGCGATATCGCGTCGATCTCGTCGATTGGACGGCTCGTCGCTTGCGCTCCGGAGAAATGATGCGCATGTTGCGTCGACCCTCGCTGCGTGCACCGTTGAAACAGGCGGCGCCAACCCCGCGCGGTCGAGTCGAACCGGTTCATGGTTGTAGTTCGCGAAATCCTGTGTGCGACGGACGTTGAAAGACCGGCGCGGGCGGGCCTGCGCTATTCGTACTTCCTCGCCGATCGATTTCAGTGTTCCCTTCACGTCGTCCACGCGTGGCAGGAGCC
>DASXWF010001267.1:0-3799 GCA_036503835.1 Polyangiaceae bacterium
CGAGCTCTTCGAAGACAGCAAGGTCTGAGCGCGGATCGCTTTCCGCTCCGCGCTCAACCGAGCACGAGCGTGCCGCGCCCCGCGTCGATCGTGGCACTTTTGCCGATGACGAGCGGCTCGTTCCACACGCCGTGACCGAAGCGAAGCCCGGCGAGGACGGGCACGCGCAAGGTGCTGAGCCGCTCGCGCAGCACGTCCATGACGGGCACGCCGCGGGAGGGTGGGCAATCGGTGAAGTCGCCGACGACGACGCCCGCGATGCGATCGGCGACGCCCGCGGCGAAGAGCGCGCTCAGCATGCGATCGACGCGGTACGCCTGCTCGGTCACGTCTTCGAGCGCCAGGATCGCCCCCGGCGGTAGCCAGAGCCGGCCCGTAGAGAGGCAGCTTTCGAGCAGGGTGAGGTTACCGCCGGCGAGCGGTCCGCGAGCGGAGCCCTTCACCCACGCCGAAAGCCCTGAAATGGTACGGGCTGCATCGGGATTTTCGAGCGATGCGCAGAAGCGTTCCCGGCCGTGCGCGTCGCCGCGGCCGAGGCCCGCGACATTCTGACCGTGGAGTGAAGCGACCCCGGCGCGCAGCGCGAACAGGTGCAAGAGTGTCGCATCCGAAAAGCCGACGAGCCATTTCGGGTGTCGGGCGAGGGCCGCCCAGTTCGCGCGCTCCGCGATGCGCGTGAGCCCGTAGCCGCCCCGAGCCGTGATCACCGCGGACAGCCCGGGGTCCTCGAGGCAGCGGTCGAGCTCCCCGAGCCTGCGTTCGTCCGAGCCGGCGAGATAGCCCCGCCGGTCGAACATCGAGCCGTTCCACTCCAGGCGGTAGCGCCCGGCGAGCCAGCCGAGACCCCGAAAAACCAGCGTGCGATCGAAGGGGCTCGAGGGCGCAATCACCGCGACGCGCGCGCCCGGGCGGAGCGGGGGCGGCAGCACCGGCGCGAAATCCTGCGGCATTCTGGGAGTTTGATACTACTACTTCGTAGTCGCATGGACCCGAAGACGGCGCTCGCCCGCTTTTCCGAAGTCGCCGTCGGGCGGGGCATGCCGCTCGTGCGCCGCGTGCTCGAGGGCGTAGGGAGGGCCGCCGACGAGGTGTCCACGCGCCTCCTCGGCGCGGACTTCGAGGAGCGCTTCGCCGTGCTCGAGGCTCGCTACCAGGAGCGCGGCGGCGATCCGTTCGGCTTCGACCCCGGCGCGGTCCGCCAGGCGGCGCTGCTCTCGGCCTTCTTTCACCGTGCCTACTTTCGCACCGACGTGTACGACGTGGACCGCGTCCCGCGCGGTCCGGTGATGCTGGTCGCGAACCACTCCGGGCAGATCCCGATCGACGCGGCGATCATCGGTTGCGCGCTCTTCTTCGATTCGAATCCGCCCCGCATCACGCGCGCGATGGTCGACAAGTGGACGGCCACGCTGCCGTTCGTTTCGACCTTCTTCAGCCGCATGGGCCAGGTGGTCGGGCTCCCGGACAACGCGCGCCGGCTGCTGGAGCTCGGGGAGCTCTTGCTGGTGTTCCCGGAGGGCATGCGCGGCATCTCCAAACCCTTCCGCGAGCGCTACCACCTGACCGAGTTCGGCAGCGGCTTCATGCGGCTCGCTCTCGAGACCAAGACGCCGATCGTCCCCGTCGCCGTGATCGGCGCGGAGGAGCAGTACCTGAGCCTCGGGCGAGCTGGTTGGGCGGCGCGGGCCTTCGGGCTCCCGGTCCTGCCGGTGTTGCCGCAGCTGCTCCTGCCGGGCGGACAAATGCCGCTGCCCACGAAGTACCGCCTGTTCTTCGGCGAGCCCATGTACTTCACGGGTGATCCCGGAGACGCACCCGCCGTCGCGGAGAAGGTGCACCTCGTGCGGGAGGCGATCTCGCACATGCTGCGGCGCGGCCTCGCCCAGAGAAAGAGCGTGTTCTTTTGACCGACGCGAGCGCCGACGACGGAGCGGTCGTGGTCACGGGCATCTGCGGGCGCCTCGGCCGGCGCCTCGCGCGCCATCTGCATCGCAAGCGGCGCGTGATCGGCATCGACGATCGTCCCTTTCCCGATCGGCCCGCCGACATCGAGCATCACCAGCTCGATCTGAGGAGCACCAAGGCGCGTGACGTCTTTCGGAGCGGAGTGAGCGCGCTCGTGCACCTCGGCGTCGCGCACGATCCGCACGCCGATCCCGCCGAGCATCACGTCTGGAACGTGACGGCGCTCCAGCGCTTGCTCGAGCACGCCGAGCAGTGCGGCGTGAAGAAGGTGGTGATGCTCTCGAGCGGCAACGTCTACGGGCCGCGCCCCGACAACCCGCAGTTCTTGACGGAAGACGCGCCGCTGCTCGGGGCAGGGCCGTTCAGCGAAATCCGGGACCTGGTCGAGCTCGACATGACCGGGCAGTCCTTCTTCTGGAAGCTGCCCGAGGTCGAGACGGTCATCCTGCGTCCCGCCCACATCCTCGGCACCGTGCGAAACGCGCCGAGCAACTACCTCCGGCTGTCGGTGGTTCCGACCTTGCTCGGCTTCGATCCGATGGTCCAGGCCGTCCACCAGGACGACGTCGTCCTCGGGCTCCTGCTCGCGCTCGAGCCCGGAAAGCGCGGGATCTACAACCTCGCCGGGCCTCCGCCGGTGCCGCTTTCGCGCGCGCTCGAGTTACTGGGCCGCGCGACCGTTCGGGTTCCCCATGCCCTGGCGCGCGTCGGCGTCGAACGGCTGTTCCGCTGGCGGATCACGTCGTTTCCGGCGCCGGAGCTCGACTTCATCCGCTACGTCTGCATGGTCGACGACTCGCGGGCCCGCCGCGATCTCGGCTACGCTCCGACTCAGGGCCTGGTGGCGACTCTGTGCGCCGTGGACGAAGAGCGATGGATCGACTGAGCGCGGCGCTGCGCGGTGCGCTGGTCGCGACGCTTTCGTTCGCGCTCGGAGGCTGTCCGAGCGGCGCCAAGGATCCGCCCCCGCTCGCCGAGAGCTTCGCGGTCAGCTCGGCGGCCCCCGGAGCTCTCGGTGCGCTGGCGGGCGGAACCGACGCGGCGCCTCCGGTCGGCGTCCCGCGCCGCACGCCGAACCCGGACGACCCGTTCGGGCTCGAGCAGCCGCAGGAAGAGGAGGCCCCGGACGGGGGCCCGCCCGACTCCGGAGCCGAAGCGGAAGGACCGGAGAACGTGCCGCTATGACGCGCTTCCTGGCCTGTTTCCTGACTCTGTTCGTGCTTTCGACGGCCTGCACGGCCAAGCGCCTGCCGCCCGGGACACCGCCTCCCGAGTACGAGCAACGCCCCGTGGCGCCCTGGCCGAGCGCGGCGGCACCCGAGCCGGTGAGCGCGCCACCGCCCGAGATCGGCGCGCCCGCGGCCACGAGCGGCGGGCCGGACGCGGGGGTGGACGCCGGCGAATCGTCACCAGCCCCTTTCCCCGACGCCGCCCTGGATTAGTACCGCAACCCGGACCTGCGTTCCGGGTTTGCCCGCTTCGCGGTCACCTCGGCTGCGCCGAGGGCGGTCCTACCGGTTGCGTGGGGGCGCCGCAGCGCCCCCCTCGGCTGCGCCGAGCCTCCCCCCTCGGCCGCTGCGCGGCCGGCTAGCACTACTGTCAGAGACTTGCTTTTCCTTCGGGGATATTGGGCTTCGCGTTCGCGTGCCGTCCCGGCAGTCTCGCTGTCACGTCTTGCGACCCCTCCGACCGCAAAAGCAGCTGACTTTGGCCTCGCCAGAGCATTCGCGTGGCGTGCGGTCTCTGATGTCGATCGTGATCTGTTCCTCCAAAGACTCTGACAGTAGTGCTAGTACAACGGCCAGACGCTTTCCTTCGTAATCCGGAATGCGCA
>DASXWF010001268.1:0-3098 GCA_036503835.1 Polyangiaceae bacterium
GGCTACCGCGCGCGCGAGCTCTACGGGGTCGCGGTCGAGCTCGATCCCGGCGCCACGCTGCAGCACTTGATGTCGCGCAAGAACGACATCGCGGCGGCCGAGTCGCGCTCCTTCCGGCACAACTTCGAGCGCCATCACGTCGAGTACCTGCGCGGCAGCGCCCGCTTCGAGGACGCGCGCACCGTGGCCGTCACCTCGAGCTCCGGCGAGCGCCGCGTGACCGGCGAGTTCATCCTGATCGCGACCGGGTCGAAGCCGCACCGTCCCGCGGACATGGACTTCGAGGATTCGTGGATTCACGACAGCGACGAGATCCTCACCATCCACGAGCTGCCCACGTCGATGACCGTGCTCGGCGGCGGCGTGATCGGCTGCGAATACGCGTGCATGTTCGCCGCGCTCGGCACCAAAATCACGCTGGTCGACGCGCGGAGCGAGATCCTGCCCTTCCTGGACCTCGAGATCGTGCACCGTCTGCGCGCTGCGATGGAGCGGCTCGGCATCGTGCTCGTGCAGAACCAGCGCTGGAAAGGGTCGAAGCGCGTCGCGGACGGCATCGAAACCACGCTCGGCGACGGTCGCCTCTTGAAGTCGCAGCAGCTCTTGTTCGCCGCCGGCCGCAGCGGCAACACCGCCGGCCTCGGCCTCGAAAAGGCCGGACTGGAAGCGGATTCCCGTGGTTACCTGCCGGTCGACAAGCAATTCCGCACGCGCGTGCCGCACATCCTCGCGGCCGGAGACATCGTGGGCTTTCCCGCGCTCGCCTCGGTCTCGATGGAGCAGGGCCGCGTCGCCGTCTGCCACGCCTTCGGCTTCACCTACAAACGGGACGTGGCGATCACGATGCCGTACGGCATCTACACCATCCCCGAGGTGTCGAGCTTCGGAGAGACCGAGGAATCCTGCCGCGAGAAGGGCATCCCCTACGTGGTCGGCCGCGCGCTCTTCGCGGAGAATCCGCGCGGCAAGATCACCGGCGATCTCGAGGGCATCACCAAGCTCATCGTGGACACGGCCACGCGCAAGCTGCTCGGCGTCCACGTGATCGGCGAACGCGCGAGCGAGCTCGTCCACATCGGGCAGGTCGCGGTGTCGCTCGGCGGCACCGTGGATCTGTTCATCGAGATGGTGTTCAACTACCCGACGCTCGCCGACAGCTACAAGTACGCGGCCTACGAGTGCCTGAAGGCGCTCGCCGAGCACCGGGCGTCAGCCGTCTGATTTTCAGAGCGTGACGACGAGCCCGTCGTCGGCGAAGTCGAAGCGCACGGGTCCGCTTTGTTCCGCGGCGAGCTCGGCTGCGCGGGCGCGCACGTCGGCGCCGAGGTGACTGAACAGCACCGAGCGCGCCCGGACCTGCGGGAGTGCTTCGCGCCACTCCTCGAAGGTGCAGTGGTGGCCGGCCGGAGGCGCGAGCCGCGTGCACTCGGCGACGAGCAGCTCGGCGCCCTCGGCGGCCTCGAACAGCCCCGGGCACAGGCGCGTGTCGCCCGAAAATGCGACGCTCTTTCCCGCGGCGTCCGTCACGCGCAGGCAGAGCGGACGGTGCGGCGGCTTCATGTGGTCGGCCTCGAAGGCACGAATCTCGTAGCCTGCGACCTGCCGTGTCTCCCCCGGCACAAACTCGTCGAACAGGAGGCGCAGGCGCGCCGTGTCGACCTTCACGTCGCCGTACGTCGCGGCGAGCAGCGCATCGAGCACCTCGCGCGTGAGCGCGGGGCCTAGCACCGACAGCTCGGTCGCTCGCAACGAATTGTAGAGCGCGTCGATCACGAAGAGCGGAAATCCTGCGGCGTGATCGCCGTGCAGGTGGGTAAAGACGATGCCCGCGAGCTCGTTCGGCGCGATGCCTGCGCGCCGTAGCCCGAACAGCGCCGTGGGCCCGAAGTCGATCATGAGCTTTCCCGCCCCCGGGCTCTCCACGACGTAGCAGGAGCACCCGCGCCCTTCCGCGTTGAAGGCGTCGGAAGAACCGATGACCGTGAGGCGCATGCCGCCGAATTTACCCTGGAATCCGTGCGGGAGTCAGGTTTCGACGCCGGCACGCGCGCGGGTCAAGCTTTCCGCATCGCCAGCCAGCCCGCCGCCACCATCATGCTGCTGTCGCCCGTCCGGCTCGGAGGCGAACGCGGGCGGCTGCTGTTCAATCCCGGCGCGAACTTCCCCCTCGCGCGAGCGCTCCATACGGGAGCAGGTGCGCCGCTCGGCGAGGTCTTCAGCTTCGTGAGCGGCCTGTATTTCCGCGGAAAGGCGAGCTACGCGCGAACGTTCGCGCGGAGCGGCGACGGCCGACCCGCCGCGTTCGTGATCAGCGCCGGCGGCGGGCTGCTTCCGCTCGACGAGCGCGTGACACTCGAACGCTTGCGCGGCTGGGCCAAGGTCTCGATTCACGAGGACAACCCGCACTTCACGGCGCCGCTCTACCGGCAAGCGAGCGGCCTCGTGGACGCCCACGGCGCGAGCGCACGCTTCGTGCTGCTCGGCAGCGTGGCGACCGGCAAATACGTGGAGCCGCTGCTCGAGGTCTTCGGTGATCGCTTGCTCTTTCCGGAAGAGTTTCTGGGCCGCGGCGACATGTCCCGCGGTTCGCTGCTGCTGCGCGCGGTGCGCGACGGCCGGGAGCTCGCTTACGCCGGCGTTCGAGCGATGCTCGAGAAGCGCGAGCCGGGGCGGCGCGCTCGCGAGGATTGACGCCTCGCTGCCTCAGCCGCGCTGCGGGGCGGGCACGCGAAACACCACGAAGGCCCGCATCGGATAGCAGAACACGATGAACACCAGGAAATTCGCGATCTGACTGTCGAGCTCCGGGGGCAGCGCGGGAAGCCGGGTGGCGAGCAGGCGAAACACCGCGAGGTTCAGGAAGAGCCCCACGACCTCGGTGGCGACGAAGAGCCGCGCCTGGCGCGCGATGCTGCCGGCCTGGGCGCGAAACGCGAACGAACGATTGCCGAAGAACAACAGCACACCGCTCGCGACGAGCGCGATCAGGCGAGAAACCGTGGGATCCAGCTCGAAGCCGCGGACGCAGACCGCCACGACCGCGACGTCGAGCGCGCTCGCCCACGCGCCGACCACCAAGGTGCGCGCGAAGCGCAGGG
>DASXWF010001269.1:0-1707 GCA_036503835.1 Polyangiaceae bacterium
ATGTGGTCGAACCAGCAAGACAAGCTCGCCGCCTCCCGCAAACTCGCCCAAACGAAAGAGGCGATGGACAGGACGGCGGTGGAGCGGCACCCCAGCGATTGGAATTCGGAGGATGCTGATGAGCTCTACAGCACGATCTGATCTGTTTTTCGGCTCCAGGCTTTGGACTGTGCGCGTCAAGGCGCATCTAGTTGTGACAATGTCTGAGCTCTACGAGAGTCACGTCTCGCAGGAGGTTTTCGCGCCAGTCGTCGGGCGTTACTCGGACGACGGCGCTACCGCGATCTGTTCGGCGATACTGGCGCACCACCCAGGCCAGCGTTTCGAGGTTGCTATCGATGACCGCGAGGCCGCTGGCATTGGTAGATCCTTGGCGGAGCTCTGGGACTCGACGGGCGGCGAGATCTATTACCTGGGCGACTGGCACACGCACCCTGGCGGAATCTCTCGATACTCAGCAATAGACAAAACGACGGCGCTCGCTCGTGCGGCCGACGCCGCAGCAAAGGCTCCTCAGTTCATCATGCTAATCAGCGGAACTGACGGGCTTTCCTGCTCAATCGCAACTCGAGAGGGAGATTTCATGGAGTTGCACCGGCTTCGAGGGGGATTCAAGTGACCCCGCTGTCCCGCCCCGAGCTCGAAGAACTCCTCTGCACCCCGGCGCCGCCCAGTCGCGAAGAGCAAGGCGCCTTCCTGCTCTGGGCAACCTACTACGTCTCGACCGAGAACTTTGACCGCACGCTACCAGGCGTTTGGTCGCAGCATGACCGCGACGTGTGGATGCCGTTCGACATGCGCTCGTCTCAACGACACGCCCACACCATGAGAGGGTGGGTGCGCCGGGAGGCTGAGCGGCTCGGGATTCCGGCGGCCATCTTGGAGGACCAGCGACACTTGGCGCTCGGGACAAAACACGCCGAACTCGTCCGCATTCTCGCGGCCGAGGAACGCCGGGCCCGCTCCCTTCCCGCCCAACCCGCGAAGGAGAAGCCCGATGCCCCGTAAGCTCGCCATCATCGAGATCGAGACGGGCGAGGATGAGCGGCTGTGCTCGGACAAGTGCGCGTTCATTGCGTTTGGTAACCACTGCGGACTATTCGAGGAGCGCCTTGTGAGCGACGGGAAGGAGAGGCCTGTCCGCTGTCCGCAATGCCTAGAAAGCACCCGCCTCGCCTCGCTCGACCGGGCGGTCGAAATCCAACCCGCCCCAACCTCGGCGGGTGAAGCTGTAGCGGCGGGGTGGGTAGCGCGTGCCGGTGACTTCGTAAGCGGCGTGCGAATCGGTGACGTGTGCCTTCCCAACCCAACACGGGTCAGCGGAACGATATCGGAGTTCTTCAACTTCGGCGACAAGCCCGTCGCCAAACTGATGCCGGGCGTGAACGACGGCTACATCGTCGCGCTCGACTCGCTCAAGCCAATCTCTCCCCCGCAGGCCGCTCGCTACTCCTGCGACAAGTGCGGACTGCCGCTGAACTCTCTGACCCTCGCCGGCTCGAAGCTCTGCGGAGACTGCGATGCCGAACTGGAGCGCGAATGTGGCGGGAGTTTGAAGCCGGACCCGTACGCCCGAATCACCGTCGCCGGCACCGAATCCGATCGTCTCTTCGCGATCGAGGAGAACATCCGCTCCCACCGCATGCAGTCCGAAGACGCGACGCTCGACCGCCTCGCCGCCGCCCGCCGCGCCAAACTCGCCCAAAC
>DASXWF010001270.1:0-2687 GCA_036503835.1 Polyangiaceae bacterium
GGTTGCGGCGACGGCCAGGTCGCCGGCGCGGAGGAATGCGATCCGCCGCTTGCAGGCAGCTGTGACGGGAGCTGTCGCTCCGTGCGTTGCGGAAACTCGCGCGTCGACGAAGGAGAGAGCTGCGATCCGCCCGCGGCCGGAGTCTGCGACGCGAGCTGCCGCGCCATCCGTTGCGGCGACGGCCGCGTCGACGCGGGCGAGGGCTGCGATCCACCGGCGTGGGGACGCTGCACCGACGGCTGTACCGCGATCGTCTGTGGCGACGGCAAGCTGGACGCGGGCGAGCAATGCGAGCCCTCGAGCCCTTCGGACCCGTCCTGCTCCGATCGCTGCACGGCGATCGACGTGACCGGCAACGAATTCCTCTTCACGTTCGACTCCGACCTCCAGGGCTGGCAGCTCTACGCGACCTCGCCCGAGCGGCTCGAAGGTGGAACGCGCGTGCGCTACGACGGCCAGAACGGCGATCGCAGCCCGGGAGTCATGGTGCTGGAAGCGCCGTTCGACAGCTCGAATCAGAAGATCGAGGTGCAGGGCAGCCTGAATCAGACGGACATGCGCGGTCGCACGATCCGCGCGCGTGTGCGTCTCGGCGCCGGCCTGAGCAGCGACCAGAACTACCCGGGCGGCATCAAGCTCTTCGCGAAGGCCGGCGCCAGCTACGGCTATGCGTCCGGCGCCTGGACGTACCTACGGCCTGGCGAGAGCTGGGTGGACCTGACGCTCGACTGCGACCATCCCGTGCTGATTCCCAACGAGTTCGACCCGAAGGAGGTGCGGCAGATCGGCGTCGAGCTTCGCACCTTCAGCGAAACCACGAACGTCTCGGCCGCTGTCGTCTATCTCGACTCGGTGAGCTACTGAGCCCGGGCGGCCCACTCCACGCCGCCCGCGATGTGACCGAGAAACAGCGGCTCGGCGTAGCTTTCGTCGGTGTGGCCGAGCGCGGTATAGAAGGCACGCGCGCCTTCGTACTCGTGATACCAGGCGATCGGATGATCGCCTCCCATCCCGGCGTCCGCGGGTGAGTAGCTCGCTTCGTCGAGCGAGAGCAGCACCGCCACGTTCGCGCGCGGGTTCGCCTGGAAGGCGTACCATTCGTCGGTGCGCGTCCAGCGCTCGGGCAGCGCGGCGCTCGCGGGGTGCATCGAGTCTTCGACCACGATTTCCGCGGACTGAACCGCGGGGTGAGCGCGGAAGTAAGCGCCGACCAGCGCGCCGTAGAAGGGCCAGTCGTACTCCGTATCCGAGGCCGAGTGGATACCGACGAAACCGTGCCCGGCGCGCATGAAACGCTCGAAGGACGCCTGCTGTTCGGCGTCCAGCACGTCGCCCGTCGTGGAGAGAAAGACGACCACGTCGAAGTCGGCGAGCCCGGAATCGCTGAAGACGCTCGGATCCTCGGTGGCGACGAGGCTCCAAGCGCGCTCGTCCGCCAGACCCTGGAGGGCCTGAATGCCCACGCCGATCGAGCCGTGCCGAAAGCCGGTCGTTCGCGAGAAGACGAGCAGCGACGGCGGCTCGCCACCGCCCGTGCCGGCGCTGCCCGAGGCGCCCGCATCGCCGCCCGCGCCACCCGCGTCGGCTCCGGCGCCGGGCGTGCCCGCGCTGCCCGCGCCGCCCCCGCCGTTCGACGAGCCGGCATCGGTTCCGCTCGACCCGCCGGCGCCCGAATCGCCCGAGCCTGAACCGCCCGTGCTCGAGCCACCCGAGTTCGATCGCCCCGCATTCGAGCCCGCGGCGCCCGCTCCACCGCTCGGAGCACCGCCCCGGCCGGAGCTGCCCGCCGCCGCATTTCCACCGCTTCCCGCGCTCGACCCGGCGCTTCCGCCGCTCGGCGGATTTCCCGCAGCTCCGTCGTCCGGCGTGTCCCCCGAACCTCCGTCGCACGCGACGGCGAGCGCGAGCAACAGCCAGCGCGGTGAAGGGGAAACGACGCGAGCGCGCACAGTGGTCGAGGCTAGCATGCCTTCAGCCCCCCGCGCGCTCCTCCTCCACGGCCTTCTTCTTCCGCGCGTGGCGCACCTCCGCTTCTTCGATCGAGTGCGACGAGGTGAGCTTGAGATCGCGCTTCGACATGCGCACGAGCTTTCGGTAGTGCTCGTGCAGCACGTCGAGCTCGCGCTCCGAGAGATCCTCGACATCGATCAGCCGATTGCTCGCGCCGTCGAGCGCCGCGACGATCTCGTTGAGCTTGAGCGCGACGGCCTTCGAATCCTTGTTCTGGGCGCGCTGGATCAAGAACACCATGAGGAAGGTGACCACGGTCGTGCCGGTGTTGATCACGAGCTGCCACGTATCGGAATAGTGGAAGAGCGGGCCTGTCGCGGCCCAGACGACGACGACACCGAGCGCGACGATGAACGCCGGGGTGCTCCCCGTCCATTGCGTGGCGTGGCGCGAAAATCGTTCGAAAACGTTGCGGTTGCTCTTCACGTTCACCTCGAAAGGGGGCTCTGGAGAGTGCGCCCAACCATGCCACTCCGGAACGGAAAGGCGAGACGGCGGACCCGACGACGCTAAGCTCGGCGGCGCCATGAACGAACGACCGCTCACCGGCGGCTGCCAATGCGGCGCCGTGCGTTACGAAATCTCCGGCGGGCTCGGCCGGGCTTCCATCTGTCACCGTCGCATGTGCCAGAAAGCGCTCGGCAACGTCTGCGCTCCGCTCGTCACGGCGCGCGGGC
>DASXWF010001271.1:0-3098 GCA_036503835.1 Polyangiaceae bacterium
CCAGCGGCCGACCCCGTCCGGCTCGATTCGGGTTGGGCGCCGCTCGCGCTCAGAGCGGATCCACGCGCAGGACGCGCCCGGTCGCCGTGTCCGTGACGTAGGCGACCCCGTTCGGGCTGACCGCGACCGCACCCAACGCACCGCTCGGCAAGCCCACGTCGAGCGCGCGGAGCAGCCGCCCCTGAAGATCGAAGGCCAGCACCAGATGGCTCACCGGGTCGGTCACGAAGAGCACGTCCTGGTGGAGCGCGAGCCCGCTCGGCGTGCCCACCACTCCCGGGCGCACGATTTCGTCGAGCCGGGCGCCGGTCATCTGAGCGTACGTCGGGATCGGATCCAAGGTCTCGATCACGCCGTCCTCCCTCCCCGTCTTCGTGTGAAGCCCCACGATCCGGTGGTGACCGGTGTCCGCGACGTACAGCCTGTCGCGCGCGCGGTCGTACGCCATGTGGCTCGGCACCTCCGGTACGCGCAGGAGCTCACCCGTCGCGTAGCGCCAGACCTCGCCGTCGCTGTGGTCGTCCTCACCGGGCGCGTGCGGCGCGTGAAAGTCGTAGCGATCGAGCGAGCCGGCGTCGCCGTTGAACGTCCAGTACACGTTGTCGCGCTCGTGCGCGATGCCCATGCAGTAGGGCGACTCGTGCAGCATGTCGATGTGCGTGCTGCCGGTCGGCGAGTCCGGATCCGCGGGCGCGCCGAAGATCGCCGGATCCGACGACCAGAGCACGGGACCGTTGTACGGCACCGCGTCGTCCTCGTAGTTCGAGGTGCGCGCCTCCGCGCAGGTCGCGAAGAGGTCCCCGTCACCCCACGCGATGGACGTAGGCCGGCGCATGAAATGCCAGCCATTGTCGTCCCACTTCACTTCGACCGCCGGCGCGTCGCCTTCGGGGTTCGCGATGATCGCGACGTGTCCCCAGAGCCAGACGCAAGCGGTGGTCGTGCCCTTGTTGCAGGGCGTGTCTTCCGGCGGGTGGCGGAGGGTGACCCAGAGCTCGGAGGGGCGCGCCGCGTTGAAGGCAAGCCCGGTCGGAGCCATCACGGAGCCGTCCGGGTGCTGGCCGGGCTCGTAGACGACCGTCAGGTTCACCGACTCCGGGGAGCCGTCGCCTCTGCCGATGATCTCGGACGTCGCGAGATCCGCTGCCGACGGATCGCCGGACGGCTGCGGATCGTCGCTTCGATCCGGGCTGGCGGGGTCCGACCCGCAGGCGACGACCAGGCTCGACAGAAAGGCGGCGAATCCGAAGCGCGAACGGGCGTGCGACACTACCCAGTCTTCCCACGAACGGGGCGCTGCCTCAAACCGCAAAAAGCCACCCGAACGGTGCTAAAAGCCTGCCCCATGCAAGCCCAGCACCCCGATCGCATCGTCCTGCACATCGCCGGCGCCGACAGGCCCGGCGTGACGGCGCGCCTGACCGAGATCATCGCCGAAGAAAGCGCCGGGCTCGTCGATATCGGTCAGTCGGTGCTGCACGGGTACTTGATGCTGTCGGCCATCGTCGACATCCCCACCACCTCCAACGCGTTCCGGAAAATTCTGTTCGCGGCGGCCGACCTCGGACTCCGCCTCGAGGTGAGCCCCTACCGCACGGAGCGGGAGCGCGCGTTCTCCGATACGGCGCTGGCCGTCACCGTGCTCGGGCCGCTCGGCGACGGGCGGGCACCGGCGGACATCACCCGTTTCATGGCCGAGCGCGGCATGAACATCCGCGAGATCCGCTCGATCAGCGATGCCGAGCTCAGCGGCCTGGAGCTGATCGTCGACCTGCCGGCGGGCACTCCGCCCGCGGGGGACGGGCTCAGCGAGCTCAGGGGCAAGCTGCTCGCGCTCGGCATGCAGCTCGGCGTCGACTTGGCCGTGCAGAAGGACGACATTTTCAGGAAGAGCAAGCGCCTGGTCTGTATGGACGTCGACTCGACGTTCGTAAAAGGCGAGCTCATCGACGAGCTCGCCGGTCTCGCGGGCGTCAAGGAACAGGTGTCGACCATCACCGCGCGGGCGATGCGCGGCGAGCTCGATTTCCAGCAGGCGCTCGCCGAGCGCGTCAAGTTGCTCGAGGGCCTGCCCTTCGAGCAGGCGAAGGCGCTCGCCGATCGTTCGGTGCTCACGCCCGGCGCCGACCGCTTCGTGCGCGTGCTCCAGGGTCTCGGCTACCGCATCGGCCTCGTGAGCGGCGGCTTCACCTTCTTCGTCGACGACTTGAAGCAGCGCTACGGCCTCGACTTCGCGTTCTCGAACGAGCTCGAGGTCATGGACGGCAAGCTCACCGGCCGCGTGCGCGGGTCGGTCGTCGACGGCCAGCGCAAGTCCCAGGTGCTGCGCGACATGGCGCAGGCCTACCACCTGCGGCTCGGACAGACGGTCGCGGTCGGCGACGGCGCGAACGACGTCCTCATGCTCCAGACCGCGGGCCTCGGCATCGCCTTCCGCGCCAAGCCGAAGCTCCAGGAAGTGGCGCACTTCAGCCTCAACCATCATGAGCGGCTCGACACGCTGCTCTACCTCATGGGCTACAACGCTCGCGACCTGCGCGAGGCGGAGGATCAGGCGAACTCGCAGCGGCCCCCCTCGGTGGCGCCCCGCGCGTAGCCCAGGAACACTGCCGAGTCCCACTGGGACAGGCGCTGCGAGCACCACCGAAATGGCTGGGGCCTGGCTTCCACAGCTACCGCGCGGCGAGCCGCTGTGGGGCTTCGGCCTCCGGCAGCTCCAGGAGCGCGCGCGCCGCAGCTGCTTCCGGCGGTCGCACACCGAGAAGCGACGCGATGGTCGGCGCGACCTGCAGCTGATCGACGACACGGGCGTCCTGCTTGGGCGCGATCCCCACGCCGAACACGATCACCGGCACCGAGCGGTCGTAGATCCAGGGAGAGCCGTGGTTCGTGCCGCTCGCGCCGGGCATGCTCGGATCGATCACGCTGTGCTCCTTCAGGACGACGAAAACGTCCCCGCCGGCTCCGTGCGTCACGCTTGCACGGGCGAGCTCCGTCAACTGGCCAGGCGCGGCTTTGCCCGCGAGCAGGTCGGCCACGGGATAGGCCGCCTCCACGCCGGGCATGCCTCCGAGAGCAAGAACCGCTGCTTCGATCGC
>DASXWF010001272.1:0-4897 GCA_036503835.1 Polyangiaceae bacterium
CGAGCGGGCCCGCGAGCGCTGCGGCGGCGTCACCAACGCACGCTGGTTGCCGCGATCGACGGTGCTGTTGTCGGTGGTCGGAAAGCGGATGCTCCTTGTCAACGCGGAGTCCGGGGCGGTCACGCACTACGAGCATCCGGCTTACATTTCGGGCGTCGACTGCAACCCGGCCGGCAACGCGCTTGCCTTCGCCAGCGGCGGCGATCTCTGGTCGGCGTCGCTCTCCGAGGGAGGACTCGGGGACGTCCGCCGGCTGACCGACGACGGGTCGTCGACGCTCCTGCACGGCGTTCCCGATCAGATGACGCGCGAAGAAATCTTCGGCGGATCGGCGTTCACCTGGGCGAACAAGGGCGAGCGGCTCGTCTACGCGAGCTTCGACGTTTCGGCGGTCGAGACGGTCCCGGTTCCGAGCGGCGGTCAACGTCAATTCGAGTCGATGCGCTACGCTCACCCGGGAGCAGAGGTCGCGACCTTTTCGGTGTCGGTGCTCGAGCCCGCGACCGGCGAGCGCCGCCGGATCCTCGAGGCCAGCGCGGAGTGGCCGTACTTCTGCGGCTTCAGCGAGCGAAACGAGGAAGAAGTCGTGCTCCTGCGCCTGCGCCGCGATCAAAGCGCCTGGCAGCTTTTGTGCATCGATCCCAAGCTCGGGAACGTGCGCCCGCTGCTCGAGCAGTCGGGCCGTCCGTGGATCAACGTCATGGGACAGCCGCGCTTTCGGTCGGCCGACGGCGCGTTCCTCGTCCTTCACGAGCCGAGGGGCGTCGCCTGCATCGGCATCTACGACGGGGAAGGCCGCTGGTCGCGCGACGTCGGCGAGGACGCCGGCCACGTCGAATCGATCGTCGCGCTGGAGCCCGGCGGGGACGGAGTCTACTTTCTCGCCACTGGTGCCGACGCGCGCGAACGGCACGTCTACTTCGCGTCGTCCGCGACGGGCTGGGCGAGCCAGCGGCGAACGAGCGAGCCCGGCATCCACGGCACGGCGCTGCTCGGGAAGGACGGCAAGACCTGGAGCCGCGTGCACGAGTCGGTCCATGAGCCCTCGCGCTTCTCGCTCCACGACGAGAGCGGCAACGAGCTCTTCCGGTACACCACCGGGCGCCCGCGCGGGATGGAAGCGGAGTTCGTCACGCCGCAGCTGTTCGAAGCGCTCGCGGCCGACGGCGAGACCAAGCTGTACGGCGCCCTCTACGAGCCGGTGGAAGCCGCGCGGCGCCCGCGCCCGGTCGTGCTCTTGGTGTACGGCGGGCCGCACGTGCAGTCGGTCCGCAACAGCTGGGCGCTCACTGCCGATCTTCGCGCGCAGCTCTTGGTTCAGCACGGCTTCGCGGTGTTGAAGGTCGACAACCGCGGCACCTCGGGGCGTGGCATCGAGTTCGAGCGGCCGATCTACGGACAGCTCGGTACGAACGAAGTCCACGATCAATGCGCGGTCCTCGAACACTGGCTGGCGCGACGGCCCGATTTCGATCGCGGGCGCGTCGGCGTCTGCGGCTGGAGCTACGGCGGCTACTTGAGCTTGCGCTGTCTGGCGCTTCGCCCGGACCTCTTCGCCGTGGGGGTGGCGGGCGCTCCGGTCGTGAGCTGGGCGGACTACGACGCTCCTTACACGGAGCGCTACATGGGCACTCCGATCGCTTCCCCGCATTTCGAAACGGAAAACGCCGCCGGCTACCGCGCCTCGAGCGTGCTGTCCGTGCTGTCCGGGCTGCGCGGGCGGCTCCTGCTCATCCACGGCATGAACGACGAGAACGTGCTGCTGAGGCACAGCTGCCAGTTGATGGACGCCTTGATGGACCTCGGTGTGAGCTTCGAAACCGTGTTGTTGCCGAACGAGCGCCACGGCGTCCGCGCCCCCTTGCGGCGCCGCCACGTCGAACGGCGCATCCTCGACTTCTTTTGCTCGGCGCTCACCTGAGCCGAAGAACCTTCCTCATTGTCATGTCAGCCAGGGCCATCTACTTCGATCTCTTTCACCGCGGGACGCAGACGTCGGAGAGCTACGTAGTGTCCGGCAGCGGCCCGGCGAGCTTCGCGGACCCGTGCTTCCCCGGGCGACTCGACGCGCGCGGCGAATACCGCTGGTCCGTCAGCGACGCGGCAGGTTGCCTCGTGGCGTCGCGTGGTTACTCGAGCTTGTTCGCAGAGTGGCAATCGACCGTCACGAACGAAACCGACGTTCGGGAGGCCGAGTTCCGCGAGAGTCACACGGTGCCCTGGGTGCCCGGCGGGCTCTTTCGGATCGAGCGCCGGAACCCCGGAGGAACGCACACGCAGGTATTCGAGCAGCAGTTGCCGGCCACGCTGTCCGAGCGGCGCGACTCCGGCCCGAGAGAGTCGGGAAGGCAGCTCACGACGCTCCACGGCACCGGACCGGTGCGCGTGCTGCTGGTTTCGGAGGGCTACGCCGCCGAAGACGGGGAGCGCTTCTCCGGCGATGCCGAACGGGCTCGAGACGTCTTGCTCGCGGCCAGTCCGTTCGCGGAACAGGCGGCTCTGCTGTCCATCGAGGCGCTGTTCGTGCCGTCCAGCTCCGCAGGCATACCGAAGCAGCCGGGGGAGGGAGTAGCGGGGACGAACTTTGCCACGTCCTATGGGATCTTCGGCATGACGCGTTATCTCGTCGCGATGGATTTGCACGCGCTGCGACGTGCGACGGACGGCATTCCCTGGACGACGCTGATCGTGCTGGCCAACGCCGCGGACTACGGAGGCAGCGGCGTTTTCCATTCCAATTGCTGTGTCGCGGCAGGCATGGCTCCCGAGGACCTGGGCTACGTGCTGCCGCACGAGCTCGGCCATTCGTTCGCGGGTCTGGCCGACGAGTATTTCGGCAAGCTGATCACCTATTCGCTGGAGATGGGTCCCGGCTGGACTCCGTGGGAGCCCAACGTTTCCGCGTTGGACGCGACGGGTAGACCCACCTGGTCTTCTCGGATCGAGCCGGGCGTGCCCGTCCCGACGCCCTGGAACCAGGCGGAGTACCTGCGCCTGACGACGCACTCCACCGAGGGCGAGCAGCCGTCGAACGGGATTTCCCCGAGCGAGCGCAAGGCACAACTCACCAGCGCCTTTTCGCGCGAGCCCTACCGCCACGTCGTCGGCGCCTTCGAGGGCGCTCGCTACCAGACGCACGGCTTGTTTCGTCCCGAGCTCGATTGCCGAATGTTCAGCAGAGCCGCCGCCCGATTTTGCTGCGTGTGCAACGACACCATTCTCGAGGCACTCCGGGACGCGGCCGCGCCGAGCCGCGCGCCGGCGCCGGAATGACGGCGAAAAATCCCGTCGCGCGGGCGGAGCTCGGTCGCCTATGCTCCCGCCCGAACGAGGTCTAGAACGACGATGCTTCGGCGCATTGCTATCAACACCGGCGGCGGCGACGCTCCCGGGCTCAACGCGGTCATTCGCTCCGTGGCGCTCAGCGCCCTCAATCGCGGCTGGGAGGTCGTGGGCATTCGCCACGGCTACCAGGGCCTGATCGAGGACGACCCCGACGCGCTCGTCGTGCTCGATCGCGAGCGGGTGCGCGGCATCTTCCATCTCGGAGGAACCATTCTCGGCACGACGAACCGCGGCGACCCGTTCAACTACCCCGTCGAGGTCGACGGTAAGAAAGTGCCCACCGACGTCTCCGAGCGTCTGGTTCGGCGCTTCGAGGAGCTCGGCATCGACGCGCTGGTCGCGCTCGGCGGCGACGGCTCGATGACGCTCGCACGCCGGCTCATGCAGCGCGGCCTCAAGCGCGTGATCGGCGTTCCGAAGACCATCGACAACGACCTCAAAGGCACGAACGTCACCTTCGGCTTCGCGACGGCCGTCACCACGACGACCGACGCGCTCGACAAGCTGCATTCGACCGCGGAGGCGCACCGCCGCGTGATGGTCGTGGAGGTGATGGGCCGGCACGCGGGTTGGATCGCGGTGCACGCGGGCATCGCCGGCGGCGCGGACGTGATCTTGATGCCCGAGATCCCCTACCGGATGGAGAGCGTGTACGAGAAGATCCGCGCGCGCTACCGGGGGCGGAGCTGCTTCGCGATCGTCGTCGTGGCGGAAGGCGCGAAGGAGCTCGGCGCCGAGGCGACCTACAAGGCCGCCAAGGACCAATTCAAGGAGCACGCCGTGCTCGGCGGCATCGGCGATCGCCTCGCACGCCAGATCGAGGCAGCGACCGGCTGCGAGGCGCGTGCCGTCGTGCTCGGGCACCTCCAGCGCGGCGGGTCGCCGGTTGCGTTCGATCGCCTGCTCGCCCAACGCATGGGCTGCGCGGCGGTGCGCTACCTTACCGAAGGTACGGCGAGCGGCATGGTCGCGCAGGTGGGCGGAGAGATCATCCTCGTGCCCTTCGAGGCGGTGGTCGGCGGGACGCGCGGCGTCGAAATCACGTCCGACACCGTCCAGACCGGACGCGATCTCGGCATCTGCTTCGGCGACGAGCCGGCGGGCAGGTTCGCGGGCGGCTCGGCCGCAACGGACACTGCGATCCCCGCTGAATAGCCCCGGGTGTGCCTCGCCCGAGCGCCCACCCTGCGGGCCGCGGCTGACATTTCTACTCCAGGAACGAACATTTCTGGTCCAGGACAGAGCGAGCTTCCTCCAGGAATGCGCATTTCGACTCCAGGAATGGACATTCCCGCTCCAGGAAGCCGCATGTTCACTCCAGGAGCGAGCGCGCGGCGAGCAGCTCGGTGTTGGCCACGTCGTCGTGGCGCCTGCCCCGAGAATCCGCTCGGAGCCGCCAGGCGCCGCGGATCGTCTGCTCCGCAACCCGACGAACGCGGATCACTGCCCGGAAGCGCTGACCACACTGGCGACGGCGTTGGAGCCGGAGCTGCGATTGGCGCAGAAGCCGACGCTCGGGTCGTACGCGGTGGCGCCGGCCGGGATGCTGGAA
>DASXWF010001273.1:0-3899 GCA_036503835.1 Polyangiaceae bacterium
GGCGCCGGCGGGGAGCAGCGCTCCGCCGGGACGTCCGAGCGTGCCCGCGGGCGTCGAGAAGACGCTGGCGTTTCGTGCGTCGGAACCTCCGGCTTCGAGCGCCCCCCTCGAGGCGGCGGCGCGTCCCGGAGCGCCTCTCTACCTCAAGGTGCTCGCGCTGCTGATCGCCGCCTTCGTCGCGCTCGCGGCGTGGTGGTGGCTGCGCGCGAGCTGAGTCAGGACCCGCTCGAGAACGAGCCCGGCGGCGGCACGCTCCAGCGTTCCTTCAGGTAGGGGAGCAGCGTCTCGCCGAAAGCGTGCAGATGATCACAGTGAGCGGCTTCGTTGCCGCCGCCGAAGCCGAGCACGTGGAAGCCGCCGGAATCGGCGCGCGAACGCAGCGTCATGCCCGGACGGAAACTGCGTGCGGTAGGCGTCGTGCGCTCCACGCCTTCCTGAGCGAGCAGGTAATCCGCGGTCTCGGTCGTGCTGGCGTACGTGGTGCCGATGGCCGAATGCGTGAGGGCGAAGAGCTTGTGCCCCGCCACCGCCTCGTCCGCGAAGCCCACGAACGGCGCCATCTGTTCCACGCCGACGCGGCGCTCCCCGGGCTCGCCTGCCTCGATCCCGGCATGAAGCCCGTCGGCGAGCAGGACCGCGTCGATGCGCGCGGCGTCCTTGGGACGATCCAGGATGCGGAACACGGCGCCGTAGCCCGCGCTCCAGCCGCTCAGCGCGATGCGGCGCGGCGCGGTGACCGCGGTCGGGCATAGGTCGTGGATCACGACGTTCAGGCGCGTGAGGAGCCCGTCGAAGCTGCCCCCGAACTGAAACTCCGCGTCGTACTTCCCCGAGCCGATCCCGAGATTCAGGATCGCCAGCGCGCCTTCGATCTCGGCGCGCTCGAAGGCCGGCTCGACCGCCGTCGGCGCGCCGTGGAAATGAATCAAGAGGTCGTACGGGTGGGAAACCGTGCGGCACCCGTTCGGCAGCGCGATGACGCGGCCGTTGGAGGTCACGTGGCGGCGCGGGGTGTCGAGCGCCGCGTCGTACTCGGGAGCCTTGGCCGCGAGCCCGAAGCCGAGCGCCTGGTCGATTTCGACGATGGCGGGCCGCGTCATGCCGGAAGCGAGCGGCGCCGCAGCGGGCTCCTTGGGGCCACCAGTTACCGCTGTGAAGTAGCTGATGACAAGCGCCGGGACGAGCCGCATGGACTCTCTACGGCTATCGCGAGCGCGCTCTTGCGTCCATGAGAAACGACTTTCCGAAGTCGATACATACGAATACCCACGTTGTAGGATTCCAGCACCGTCATGAAACGATCGAACGCGTTCTTTGCAGGAAAATCACGCGAAACCGGACGTTTCGACGTGATCAAGAGTCCCTTCACGGGTGAGGCGGTGTCGGAGGTCGCCGTCGCGGGTGCGAGTGACCTCGATCGCGCGATCCAGTCCGCCTCGGAGGCGAGGCAAGCGTGTCGCGTGCTCCCCGCGCATGCGCGCGCGGCAGCTTGCGACGCCGTGGCACGAACGCTCGCGAACGATCGCGAGAGCGTCGCTAGAACGATCGCGGAGGAGAGCGGCAAGCCGCTCCGTTACGCGCGCGCGGAAGTGGCGCGCGCCGTCACGACCTTCACGCTCGGCGCGGGCGTCGCTCGCACTCTCGGCGGCGAAGTCATGCCCGCCGACGTGGCGCCCGGCGGCGAGGGGCGACTGCTCCTCTACCGGCGCGTGCCGCGCGGCGTGGTCGGCGCGATATCTCCCTTCAATTTCCCGCTCAATCTCGCGGCTCACAAGCTCGCCCCCGCGATCGCCGTCGGCGCGCCGCTCGTGCTCAAGCCGCCGCACCAGAGCCCGAGCGCGGGGCTCTTGCTCGCCGAGCTCGCCGCGCCTCATCTGCCCGAGGGCGCCGTGAACGCGCTGCACGCGGTGCCCGAGGTCGCCGAAGGTCTCGCCCGCGACGAGCGCATCGCCGTGCTCTCGTTCACGGGCAGCGACGCGGTCGGGTTCCGGCTGAAGGCGCTCGCGCACAAGAAGCAGGTGCTGCTCGAGCTCGGCGGCAACGCGCCCTGCATCGTCGACGAGACGGCGGATCTCGAGGACGCGCTGCCTCGCATCGTGGAGTCGTGCTGGGCGAACGCCGGTCAGGTTTGCATCAAGGCGCAGCGCCTGTTCGTCCATGCGCGGCTCTTCGAGGAATTCGTGGCGCGCTTCGTGGCGGCGACGCGCGGGCTCGCGGTCGGCGATCCGCTCGACGAAGGCACGGTGGTGGGCCCCGTCATCGAAGCGCGCCACGTCGAGCGCGTGCTCGGTCTCGTGAAGGACGCCGTCGCTGCCGGGGCGCGCGTGCTCGCCGGCGGGCAGGCGAGCGGACAGGTGATCGAGCCCACGGTGCTCGTGGACGCCGGTCCCGAGCTCCGCGTCTGCCGGGACGAGGTCTTCGGCCCCGTGACCGTGCTGGCGCCGTTCCGGACGTTCGAGGAGGCGCTCGGGCTGGCGAACGATACGCGTTTCGGGCTGCAGGCGAGCCTTTTCACGCGCGACCTCGCGCGGGCCCTGGGCGCTTTCGAGCGTCTGGAGTACGGAGGCGTCCTGATCAACGAGCCCCCGACCTTCCGAAGCGACAACTACCCGTACGGAGGAACCAAAGACTCCGGCAGCGGGCGCGAGGGTGTGCGCTTCGCGGCCGAGGAGTACACGGAGCCGCGCGTGCTCGTACTGCGCGGAGTCGAACGAGCGTGAGAAGTTTCACCGAAGAGGTCGCGCGCCGGCGCACCTTCGCCATCATTTCGCATCCGGACGCAGGCAAGACCACCCTCACCGAGAAGCTGTTGCTGTTCGGTGGCGCGATTCAGCTCGCCGGCGCCGTCAAGGCGCGCGGGGAGCAGCGCCGCGCCCGCTCGGACTGGATGAAGGTCGAGCGCGAGCGCGGCATCTCCGTCACGGCGTCGGCGATGACGTTCGAGTACGAGGCGCACGTCCTGAATCTGCTCGACACCCCGGGCCACCAGGATTTCAGCGAGGACACCTATCGTACGCTGAGCGCGGTCGATTCGGCGGTGATGGTGCTCGATGCCGCGCGCGGCATCGAGGAGCAGACTCGCAAGCTGTTCGAGGTCTGCCGCCTGCGCGACCTGCCGATCATCACGTTCGTGAACAAGCTCGACCGCGAGGGTCGCGAGCCCTTCGAGTTGATGGACGAGATCGAGCGCGATCTCGCGCTCGAAGTGACGCCCGCGAGCTGGCCGATCGGTATGGGGCGGAGCTTCCTCGGCTGCTACGACCTGCTACGGGATCGGCTGGTGCTCACGGAGCGTTCGCGCGAGCGCCTCGGCGCCGAGGGTGAGGAATGCCGCGGCATCGACGACCCGAAGATCGACCAGCTCTTGCCGGAGGACCGCGCGAAGACGCTGCGGGAGGAGGTCGCCATGGCGCGCGGCTTGTGTCCGCCCTGGGATCTCCAGCGGTATCGCGAGGGGCACCTGACGCCGGTGTTCTTCGGCAGCGCGATCACGAGCTTCGGCGTGCGCGAGCTGTTGCATGGGCTCTGCCATCTCGCGCCGCCGCCGCGCTCGCGGAAGGCCAGGGAGCGCGAGGTCTTGCCGAGCGAGCAGCGCGTCACCGGGTTCGTCTTCAAGGTGCAGGCCAACATGGATCCGAAGCATCGCGATCGGGTCGCGTTCCTGCGCCTGTGCTCGGGACATTTTCGGCGTGGGATGAAGCTTTCGCACGTGAAGAGCGGGGAGAAGCTGGCAGTGCACAATCCGGTGCTGTTCCTCGCTCAGGATCGCGAAATCGCGGACGAGGCGTTTGCGGGCGACGTGCTCGGCATTCCGAATCACGGCAAGCTCGGCATCGGCGATACGCTGACGGAGGGCGAGACCCTGGCGTTCACGGGCATCCCGAGTTTCGCGCCCGAGC
>DASXWF010001274.1:0-2487 GCA_036503835.1 Polyangiaceae bacterium
AACGCCGTCGCGATCGGCGACTTGAACGGCGACGGTTCTCAGGAGCTCGTCTTTTCGAACTTCAACAGCAACACCGTGGGCGTGCTGCTCGGAGACGGCCGGGGCGCGTTCGAAGGTCCGACGCTGCACGGTACGGGCTACGGGCCGTCCGGGCTCGCCCTCGGCGACGTCGACGGGAACGGCAGCCTCGATATTGCCGTGGCCGCCACCCTCTCGAACACTTCGACGCTGCTCCTCGACTACGCGTTCGGTGGATTCGACGCCCGCTTCGATCTGCCCGTCGGCCAGGGGCCGAACGACGTGGCTCTCGGTGACTTCAGCGGCAACGGCGTCGTCGATCTGGCGGTCGCCAACACGAGCAGCAACACCCTCACCATCTACACCGACCTTCGAGGCGGGCCGTCGCAGGACTCCACCTACATGGCCGGCCTCGCTCCCTTCGGAGTGGCCGCCGGTGACCTGAACCTCGACGGTGTGTACGACGTCGTGGTCACGAACAGCGGATCCGGTACCGTGTCGGTGTTCGCGGGCACCGGCAGCTCTCAGGGAAACCTGAACTATGCCGGCGATTTTCTGGCAGGGTCGTCGCCGCGCGCGATTTCGCTGGGCGATCTCGACGGCGACGGCGCCCTGGACGTGGTCGTCGCCGATCCGGGGACGAGCTCGGTCCAGGTGTTGCGCGGGACCGGAAGCCTGGCGTTCGAGGACCCGCTCACTCATTCCCTCGTAGGGTCCCCGAGCGATCTCGCTCTCGGCGACGTCACGGGAGACGGCGTTCTGGACCTCGTGGTCACCGTGATCGACTCGGCCAAGCTCGTCCTCTACGCCGGCGACGGCACCGGCGACTTCCAGTACCTGGCCGACTACGGCGTCGGCGAGTCGCCTTTGTCCGTGGCGCTCGGAGATCTGAACGGCGACGGCCGGCTCGATGCGGCCGTCGCCAGTCAGTTCTCGCAGAGCTTGACGCTGCTCTTCAACGACTGTCGCTGAGCCGCGTTACTTCGTTCGCCCGCAGCCGCAGCCCCGCTCGCAGGTGCAGTTCTCGCCGCAAGGGCAGCTCTCGCCGCAAGGGCACGGTCCGGACTTCGTCCCGGCGCACGCACAACGAGCCTTCTCACACCCGCATCCAGCCTGGTTCTGCTTCTTCATGACGTTTTCTCCGTTTCGAGCGGCGCTTCCTTTGCGCGCTCTCGAACCTGGGACGCCGCGCTCCGAGTTTCATTACAGGGAGCACCGCGCAGCCCTGCGTGGTGGCAGAAAGCCCTTTCCGATCCGGTAGATAGAGCGGTTGTGGGCCCGGTGGCCGGCGGCGGCCCTGCGCGCCCGGCCGCGGAGGAGTACGGACGAGTCTCGTGAGCCGAGCCTTCACCAAAGAGGACGAGAGCGGCGGGCCTCCGCTGGTCCCGCCGCGCGCGCCCCTGCCGCCCGACACGCCGAATTACGTGACGCCGCGCGGCCTGGCCGCGTTGCGCCACGAGCTCGCCGCGCTGCTCGAAGAGCGTGGGGCGCTCGAAATCGACGAGCCTGCCGGAGAGCGAACACGCCTGGCCGCGGGGCTCACCCAGCGCATCGCCGAGCTCGAAGCCCGGCTCGCTTCGGCGGTGCTCGTCGAGCCTTCCACGGAGCAGCGGGACGAGGTGCGCTTCGGCGCGGAGGTCAGCCTGCGCAGCTCTTCGGGAAAGCAGCGGACGATTCGCATCGTCGGCGTGGACGAGGCCGACGCCGCCGCGGGGCGCATTGCGTTCATCGCGCCGCTCGCTCGCGCGTTGCTCGGCAAGCGTGCCGGCGATGCCGCTCTCGTCCGGACGCCGCAGGGCGAGGACGAAGTGGAGATCCTCGCGATCGGTTACGACCCCACGTAGCCTGCTCGGCCCGAACCTCGACAAAGAGGACGAGACGCCGCCGCCTCACGCTGTGCGGCCGGGTGTATTTGTTCTACCGAATCGGAAAAATGCCCCAGCGTCACACCTCGATCGAGGAATCCGACCGAGCCACGCGCTCACGCGGCCGGAGCGCTCGAACGAACAGGGGGCATTGGGGGCGAGCAGTGCTATTTCTTTCAGCTGCCATGCCCGTACGTCACATCGCACTCTTGCCCGCGCTTTGCCTGTCGCTCGTCGAGGTCGGCGCGCTCGTCCTCGTCGGTTGTTCGTCCGAAGAGGCCGACGACACGCCCGGACCGAACGGAGGTTCCTCCGCGAACACGAGTGGTAGCGGAGGCACGGGTGCGGCGGGCGCGGCGGGTAGCGGCGGCGTTGCGACGAGCGGCGGTTCGGCGGGCGGCGCGGGCACGCCGGCCGGTGCCGCGGGCGCGGCTGGAACCAGTTCCGCAGGCACCTCCGCGGGCGGCGCGGGCGCGGGTGGAACGAGCGCGGCGGGCGGTGGCGCGGGTGGAGGGACGGCGGGCAGCGCCGGTGGTGCCGGCACGTCGGCGGGTACGTCGGCCGGCGGGAGCAGCGCGGGTGACGGTGGCGCCGCCGGGAGCAC
>DASXWF010001275.1:0-5249 GCA_036503835.1 Polyangiaceae bacterium
GGGAGGAGGCCGGTACGAAGGCTCGTTGACGCGAGCGCGATCCAGCGTGCCCTCGAGCAGCCCCGTGAGCGTCGTGCGCAGCGCTTCGACCGCTTCCGGGCTCACGGGCTTGCCGCGGAGCTCCGACGGATCGTTGCGTACCCAGAACACGTCCACCGCATCGTCCGGGTGTCCCTGCTGCCGGCGCGTGTAAGCCTCGGCCTCGATCACGTCGAGACGGGCCAGCACGAGCGCGGCGCTGATCGTGGCCAAGAGCCCCGGCCGATCGTCGGCGATCACGCAGAGCGCGGTACCGGGTCGACTCGAAGCGAACGTCCCGATGCCGACCGGTTCCCCGACCCGGGAGCTCGAGATGCGAGCGTGCGTCGCGATGGCGTTCCTGTCGAAGTTGCGGCGGTAACTTTCGGGCAGGGATGCCGCGAACGCGTCGATGCTGGGATCGGGGAGGTGACTCACGGAAAGTCTCGGAAGCTCTGGCTCGAGCATGCTGCCGGTATCGACAGTCTGCTCGAGACCGATTTCCGACTCGTGTCGGAGAAGTTACTTCCCGTCAACCCCGACCTGCGTCGGCGCTAGGCGCCGGTGGGGGCGGTCCGAACCCAGGAATGCCTGGAAATACCGTGGGAAAGCCGCTCGGCAGCGTCGTAGGGAAATTGGAAGGCAAGGGCGGTAGCGGCGGGAATGTGCTCGGGATCGGCAGCGGGAACGGCAAGAGGCCGCCGTCGGTCACGAAAGGAGGGGTAGGTCCAGACGAGGCGGATGGAGAGGTCGACGGGCGAGTCGTGCCGGGACGCGGTGTCGCAGTCGGCGTCACCGGGCCGGGGGCGGTCGGGATCGGTGACGGTGTAGGTAGCGGCGTCGCGGTGAAATCACCGGCACTGGGGCGCGGAGGTTCCGCGGTGGGAAGCGCGATGGTCGGCCCGAGCGGCGGGGCCGTAGAGGATCCGTACTGGTCGAGCCACCACAGGTACGCGCCACCCGCGCCTGCGGCACCGACGACGAGCAGCACCACGAGCAGAGCGAGCAGTGGTCCAGCGCCCCGCCGCTTTCGCGGCTGCACGCGAACGGGTGCGGGCCAGGCGGGCGCCGGCCCCGGTATCGGAGGAGCCATCTCCGTCGAGCCGCGGCTCGATACGGCGCGTTCGCCCGGCGTTGCGTCCCGCGTGGGATTCGGCGGCGGCGCCTCCGGCGGCGCGGCGGGGAGCGCGGTGCCCCCGACCAGGCGCCGCGTTTCCGGCGGCAGCGTGCGCGGCACGGCCTGACCTTCCGCCGCGAACTGCACGAGCGCGTGCCGCATGTCGACCGCGTTCGGGAAGCGTGCCTCGCGATCCGGCAGCGTCGCCCGGCGCACGATCGCAACGAGCTCCGGGGGCAGTCCGGGCTCGAGCGCCTCGAGCTTCAGCACGTCGCCCGTGAGCACTTTCGAGACAATCTCGGTCGCGTCTTCGCCGTCGGCCGGCCGCTTGCCGCTCAGCATTTCGAAGAGCATCACGCCGAGGGCATACAGGTCGGCGCGCTCGTCGACCTCGTTCGCGGTGTAGAGCTGCTCCGGAGGCATGTACTCCGGCGTGCCCATCACGACACCTGCGCGCGTGAGACCACGCTCCGCGCCCTCGCGCAGCTTCGCGATGCCGAAGTCGATGAGCTTCAACACCGGGCCGTCGTGGCCGGGCGTCACGAACACGTTGTCCGGCTTCAGATCGCGGTGCACCACGTGGATGTGGTGGGCCGACTCGAGGCCGCTCAGGATCTGCAGCGCGAAATCGACGGCGCGCTGTTGCGACAGCTTGCCTTCGCGATCGAGGATCCGCTGCAGCGACTCCCCCGAAAGCAGCTCCATCACGAGGTACGGCCGCCCGTCGGGAGACGTGTCCACGTCGGTCACCTGCGCGACGTGCGGGCTGCGGATGGTCGCCGCCACCTGACCTTCCTGCAGGAATCGCGTGGCCAGGCCCGGTCGTTCCGCGAGATCGGCGTGCAGGAACTTGAGCGCGACCCCGGTGCCGAGCCGCTCGTGGCGCGCCTCGTACACGCTGCCCATGCCACCGTCCCCGATCAGCCGCACGATGCGGTACTTGCCGCCGACGATGGTTCCCGGGCTCAGCATCAGCGACTCGGCTTCCAGGGGGTCTCGACCACGCCCGCATCGTGATTGGCACGCCGGGCCAGCACGAACAAGAGATCGCTCAGGCGGTTCAGGTAGACGATGAGCTCGCCGCGCACGTCTCCGCCGCGGCGGGCTTGCAGGACGCGCCGCTCGGCACGACGGCACACGGTACGGGCCTGGTGCAGCGAAGCCGCAGCGCGCGAACCGCCCGGTAGGATGAAGTTCTTGAGCGGTTCCAGCACCGACTCCGCTTCGTCGATGCAACGTTCGAGCCGGGTCGCGTCGTCAGGGGCGATCAGGCGTAGCCCGAGGCGATCTTGCTTGTTCGGCGCGCACGCGAGCTCTGCGCCGAGGGTCAGAAGATCCCCCTGAATGTCGCCGAGCCACGTATGCAGCGTCCCCGGTGCGAGCTCCGCCCGGGCGACGCCGATGCATGCGTTCAGCTCGTCGACGGAACCGTACGCCTCGACGAGCGGCGCGTCCTTTTCGACCCGCCCGCCGCCGAACAGCCCGGTCGTGCCGGCATCGCCCGTGCGGGTGTAGATCTTCATGGTTCTACGCCGGGGAGCCTGCCATGCCGCCTGCGCGCGGCAATTTGCGGAAAATCCCTCCGCTTACGCGGAGAAAATCTGCTGAATCTCGCCTTCCATCGTGGAAGGGGGGACCTTCTTGGCCAGCGCGAGCTCCTGAACCAGCAGGCTGCGCGCCTGGTCCAGCAGTCGTCGCTCGCCGAAGGACAGGTCCTTGTCGAACTTCAGGCGGTACATGTCGCGGAGAACCTTGGCGATCTCCGAGGGCAATCCGCTCTTCAACATCTCGGTGTAAGCGCGAAAGCGGCGGTTCCACGGCTGCACGTCCACCGCGACCTCGGGCGCCTTCAGAATGTCGAGGATCTTTTGCGCCTCTTTCTTCTTCATCACCGGCCGCAGGCCCACGCGCTCGGTGGCTTCGGTGGGCACCATCACCTTGAGCCCGGTATCGCGGATCTTGATGACGTAGCAGGCGGTCTTCCGTCCCCCGAAATCCTTGTCTTCCATCCGTTCCACCTCGCCGACGCCGTGCGCCGGGTGAACGGCCATATCGCCAACCTTGAAGGTGTAACGGGTCACTGAAGCATTCAACGACGATTGCATTCCGCCTCCTCGAGCCCAACTCGTCCGCAGACTGTGGGCGCTCGGCAACTCACACAGGCCGCAGCCGATCCCTTCCGGATCCCATCGGGCCTTTTTTGCTCTGCCAATGACGCGTGGGCCGAATCATCCTCCGTTTCGACCGGCGCGGTGCAGCACGGCGGGATTCGTATCATCCCCGCACTCCAAAGGTCAATTGTGCTGCGACGAAGTCACTCGCTGACAGGCGCTCGAAATCACTTGATTTTCAGCGAACGTCTAGGGCGCGAGCGGCAAGGAGTCAGTGTGGGGTAATGTGGGCAACGGCGGTGTCGCGTTATTTAGTTCAAAGATTTCCGGTACATTCGCGACTGTCAGCGAGCGCAGGCCTCGGACGAGCACGGCAATCGGGAGCTCCAGTGACAGAGAAAGCAGCTCCGGAGCTGCTTCGACGCCGACGTTTTGGGCGGAGTCGAGGCCGAGCAGCCGACCCGTGGAACTTGCGCTGAGCCCCCGCCAGACGCTCTCCAGCTCCTCGCGGGCCTTCGATTCGGGTGGCCAGTCGCCGGCGAGCGTGATCGTCACGGCCAGCATCCCCGGTGTGCGGCTGCGAACGACGGCGCCGACAGCCAGGGTTGCGGCGAGCAGTCGCGGCGCAGCGACCAACGACTCGTCGGTGAAAGGGCCCGGAGCGAAGAAAGCCGCGAGCGCGTCATCCGCTGGCGCCGGAAGCGTCGACAGCGCCGCGCCGCGCAAGGCCGTGGGCGACTTGATGCGCCGCTCGGCGTACGCCTCCACGATCCGCGCGAGCGTGAGATCACCGCTCGCCATCGCCACGATCCGGTTTTCGACGGACACGAGCGCGAGCGGTGTGTCGGCATGGGTGCCGCTGATGCGGTAGATGTCCGCTCGCACGCGTTTGACGATGCCCCCGTCATCGAGCCTCGACGCAAAGCGTCCACGGATCAGCTCGGCGTCGGCCGTGTCGAGTTTCGCGACGAAGAGCGTCCCGAGCTCGTACCCCGCGACGAGCCCCTCCGGCAGCTTTCTCAGGTCGACGCCCGTGGAGGCGGCGTACGCGTCGAGGCGAACCTTCGGCAGGATGGCGCCGAGCGCCGCAAAAAGCGCAGGATCGGCCGAAATTCGCGCGGGGCGACCGTACAGTAGCCAGCGCAGTCCCGCGGACGGCGCGTAGTCGACCACGCTGCTCGGCGCCTTCGGTGTGCTCGGCGCGGGCGGAACTTTTGGGCTCGGCCGTCCGCACGCAGCGAGCGCCGCGATGAACGCGAGCAACAAGCACGCGTGATGGGGTCGCTCAGTCGTCGTTGTCGCTGCCGCCACTGATCGGAATGTGGCGGCTTCCGTTCACGAGCTCTTTGAGCTCTTTGCCGACTTTGAAGAACGGCAGACGCTTGGCTGGCACCGGCACGGGCTGTCCAGTGCGAGGGTTGCGGCCTGCGTAGGGCTTGTAGGGGCGCACCGTGAAGCTCCCATACCCGCGAATTTCAATGCCTTCCCCCTTCTTGAGCGCCTCGGTCATCGCCTCGAACACGCAATTGACGACGAGCTCGGCGCGAGCCTTGGTGAGCTCACCCCGCGCGGCGATCGCTTCGATGAGTTCACTCTTGGTCATCCAGCCGCGCCTTCCCGACAGTGCCCTCTAAGTCCCACGGGAGCTCGTATGCTCGAACCTAAGGTCTGAACTGTCAACGCTTTTTCGAGTCTACCCGGGCGAGGTCCAGGTAGTCCACCAGCAGGGTACGACCCGCCTCCAGGCGAGTTCGGGTCACCTCCGGCAGATGAAAGGTTCCGAGCTTCGTGCGCTCGCAGCCGCGCGGCCCGTGGGTCACCACGATCGCGTTTTCAGCGACCGAGACGCGAAGTTCGGTGTTCGGGTCGGCTAGCCAGCCGAGGTAGATGTCGTATTCACCCGCGATCGGGGCGACGAGCTCGAGCTCGACGTCCGCCCGTGGGGGCGCACGGACGTGGAGACCTCGGCCGGCCGAGAGGCACGGGCGGAAGTCGGGATGCGT
>DASXWF010001276.1:0-7304 GCA_036503835.1 Polyangiaceae bacterium
CCCGGCGGAACGGCTTCCTGAACCTGCCTTGCCGGCCCCGCCGCCCTCGGCCTGCTTGCCCTCCCCGCAGGCCACGCCGAGCAGCGCCAGCACCTGAACAAACCCAGATGTGGAAAGTCTCACCCCCGTGTATCGCCGGAATCACCCCGTTCATATTCAAACCGATTGATTTTGTTTGGTTTTCCAGCGCTAACGGCGAAAGACATTCCACCTGGAACCGGTTGCCGATTCGAGCCGAACCAGCGGCAAGTCGCCGGCCGTGCCTCAGTCTTCCCGAGTACGGATGCCCGCGCGCCGAGCGGCCCGGCGAAAGTTCGAGCGATCGAGGCCCGCTCGGCGAGCCGCTTCCGAGACGTTGCCTGCCGCCTGATCGAGGAGCGCACGAAAGTAGTTGGACTCGAACGCCTTGAGCGCCTGCGCTTTCGCGGCCGCGAACGGCAGGTCGAGGTACGTCCCGTTCGTCGCCGGGTGCGCTTCGCTCGCGACGGGCTCGATCGTCGGCACGCGCGGCGGCTCCGGCACGAACGGTAAGTGCGAGGGTTCGATCTCCTCGCCGTTGCAGAACACGACCGCGTGCTCGATCGCATTCTCGAGCTCGCGCACGTTCCCCGGCCACGGCTGGTCGCGCAGCATGTCGACGGCGGGAGAACTCAGGGCACGCACCGGTCGGTTGGCGCGCTCCGCGTACTTTTGGACGAAGTGCTGGGCGAGCAGCGGAATGTCCTCCACGCGCTCCCGCAGCGGCGGCAGCCCGATCACCACGACGCGCAGCCGGTAGTAGAGATCCTCGCGGAAGCGCCCGTCGGCGATGCGCGTCTTCAGGTCGACGTTGGTGGCCGCGATCACGCGCACGTCGACGGTGCGCGTCTCGTTCGCGCCCACGCGCTTCACCTCGCCCTCCTGCAGCGCGCGCAGCAGCTTGACCTGCGCGAGCGGCGGTAGATCGCCCACCTCGTCGAGGAACAGCGTACCCCCGTCGGCCACCTCGAAGAGCCCCGGACGCGTCGCCACCGCGCCGGTGAAGGCGCCCTTCACGTGGCCGAAGAGCTCGCTTTCGACGAGATCCACCGGAATCGCCGAGCAGTTCACGGCGACGAACGCCTTCTGCTGGCGCGGCGAATGGTCGTGGATGGCGCGCGCGGTGAGCTCCTTGCCGGTGCCGCTCTCGCCGAGGATCAGCACGGTGGAGGTGGTGGGCGCGACGCCCAGCGCGAGCCGGTAGACGTCCTGCATGCGCGGCGAGTTGCCGATCAGGCCGCCGAACTTGCGCATCTGCTCGAGCCGCCGCTCGAGCATGACGGCGTGATCGACCAGCCGGCGGTGCTCCGCGGCCTTGGCGACCGCGAGCGCGACCTCCTCGTTCGAGCGGAACGGTTTGGTCAGGAAGTGGTACGCGCCCGCGCGCACGGCCTGCACGGCGGTCTCGACGTCGCCGAACGCCGTCATCAGGACGACCTGGGTCGCGGTGTAACGCTTGCGCACGTGCTCGAGCAGCTCGAGCCCGCCCACGCGCGGCATCATCAGATCGACGAGCGCCACGTCGAACGACTCGCGCGTCAGCATCTCCATCGCTTCCGCGCCGTCCTCCGCGACCTTCACCCGCATGCCCGTCGCCTGCAGCAGGCGCGACAGCGCGCGGCGCAGCGCCGGCTCGTCGTCCACGACCAGCACCCGGGGCGGCGCGTCTTCCAGGCTCGGACCGCCGAGCTCGCCGGGCCGGATGCTGACCTCGGTCACTCGCTGCCTCGCCGCTGAGAGGCCGGTCGTTCCAGACCCGGCGCTTCGACGGCTGCCTCGGCCTCGGCCGCGGCCGGCGCGATCAGGCGGCCCTGCGCGTCGCCCGCGATCGGCGTGTAGAGCTGCCCGTGCTGCTGCTGCACGCACACGCGCCGCCCGCCCTCCCGCTTGGCGGCGTTCAGGGCCTGGTCGGCGGCGCGCAGCAGAGCGTCCTTGGTGCGCACGTCTCGCGACGGAAACAGCGAAACGCCGATCGAGACGCTGACCGGGTGCGAGCGGGCGAACTCGGACGGGACCGGGCGTTCGGCGACCTCGCGAAAGATGCGTTCGGCGGCGGCGACGGCCCCCGCGAAATGCATGCCGGGCAGCACGACCAGGAACTCGTCGCCGCCGAAACGCGCCACGACGTCCTCGTCGCGCGTGCCGCGCCGGATGGTGTCCGCGACCTGACGGATCACGCGATCGCCGTGCACGCGACCGCCCACGTCGTTCTGGATCTGCAGCCTGTCGATGTCGATCGCCATGCACGAGAGCGAGTCGTGGTGGCGCTCGGCGCGCTTGAATTCCTCTCCCAGGCGCACGTGCAGATGCCGGTAGTTGTAGAGACCCGTCAGGTCGTCGTGAACGCTGAGCTGCTCGAGACGCGCGCGCGCCACGGCGACGTGATCGTGCAAGCGCTTGATGCGCAGCATGGCTTCCACACGCGCGACGAGCTCCGTCTCCTCGAACGGCTTGCACACGTAGTCGTCGGCGCCGATGCGCAGCCCCTCGACCCGGCTCTGCGTGTCCGTCTTCACGGTCACGAGCACCACGGGCAGGAACGCCCCTTGCGTCATGCCCTTCAACAGCCGGCACGCCTCGAGCCCGCCGAGCTTCGGCATCAGCACGTCGAGCAGCACGAGGTGCACGCCGCCTCGCGCGACGCGCTCGACGGCCGCCTGACCGTCACCCACGGTCTCGACCTCGTAGCCACGCCCGCGCAACATGCCGGCAACCAGCTCGCGCGTCAGACGATCGTCGTCTGCCACGACGATGGTTCCTCCGCCCTTCCCGGAAAGCGGCGGCTCGCTCGCTGCCATGCATGCATCCTACCTCGTCCGGCGCCACGCGTGCACGAGGCTGGCACGGGCTCGGAGCTCGCCAGAGCGGTCTTGACCGGTTGGTGGGCCCGCATTACTTCGGAGGAGACGAAGGGCCGGGGCGAACGCTCTTCGGGCGAAACGCTCCTCAAGGAAACCCAAAGCCATGGCAACAGCGGACATCGGACTGATCGGTCTTGCAGTGATGGGGCAAAACCTGGCGCTGAACATCGCCGACCACGGGTTCAAGGTCGCGGTTTACAACCGCACTCGCCAGACGATGGAGGACTTCGTCGCACAGAATCCCGACACGCCGGGCGGACTCGTGGGCTGCCCGTCGATGCGCGACCTGGTCCAGGCCGTAAAGGCGCCGCGGAAGTTCATCATCCTGGTCAAGGCCGGTCCCGCGGTGGACGCGGTCGTGGAGGAGCTCCTGGAAGCAGGTGTGGGGCGCGACGACATCGTGGTCGACTGTGGGAACAGCCTCTGGACGGACACCATTCGCCGCGAGAAGGACTACTCCTTCCGTTGCAAATTCTTCGGCTCGGGCGTGTCGGGCGGGGAGGTGGGCGCGCGCTTCGGTCCCTCGCTCATGCCGGGCGGCGATCCGGCCTCCTGGCAACACCTGCAGCCGATCTGGGAAGCGATCGCCGCGAAGGTCGACGCCGAGACGGGCAAGCCGCTCGAGAACTACGCGCCGGGAAAGCCGGTCACGGGCGGCGTGCCGTGCACCGCCTACCTCGGCCCGAACGGCGCCGGCCACTACGTGAAGATGGTGCACAACGGCATCGAGTACATCGACATGCAGCTCATCTGCGAGGCGTACACGCTGCTGGAGCACCTGCTCGGCGCGCGCCCGGACGAGCTCTCGAAGGTGTTCGCGCGCTGGAACGACGGCGATCTCGATTCGTACCTGATCCAGATCACGGCGGACATTTTGCAGCAGCGCGACCCGCATCACCCCGAAGCCTTTCTGGTCGACTACGTGCTCGACACCGCGGGCCAGAAGGGCACGGGCAAGTGGACGAGCGTGAACGCGCTCGACATGGGCATCCCCGCGAACGCCATCGCCGAGGCGGTGTTCGCGCGTTGCCTGAGCGCGCTCAAGGAAGAGCGCACCGCCGCGAGCAAGCAGCTCCTCGGCCCGAAGGTCGAGCGCTACACGGGCGATCGCCAGGCGCTGATCGACGCGGTGCGCGACGCGCTGTATTGCTCGAAGATCTGCGCCTACGCGCAGGGCTTCGAGCTCATGCGCGAAGCTCAGAACGAGTACGACTGGAAGCTCGATTTCGGCACGATTGCCGCGATCTTCCGCGGCGGCTGCATCATCCGCGCGCGCTTCCTGCAGAAGATCACCGAGGCCTACCGGAAGAACCCGGAGCTCGTGAATCTGCTGCTCGATCCGTACTTCAAGGATCAGATCCAGCGCGCGCAGGCGAACTGGCGAAAGGTCGTCGGTCTTTCCGCGAGCCAGGGCATCGCCGCGCCGGCGTTCATGAGCGCGCTCGCCTACTACGACGGCTACCGCAGCGAGCGCCTGCCCGCGAACCTGCTCCAGGCCCAACGCGACTACTTCGGCGCACACACCTACGAGCGCACCGATCGCCCGCGCGGCCAGTTCTTCCACACGGATTGGCCGGAGCCCGGGAGGCCGGAGCTCGCCATCCCGAGCTCGGGGAAGCACTGACGAACGTCCCGAATGGCTGTCCTTACCGCCCAGAACCCTGTCGAAGTGGTACTAATACTGCGGTGAGGCGAGCGCGGCGGTCGACGGGGGCGGGCTCGGTCGCGCGACGGTCGTGTAGAGCGAGTCGAGTCGGAGCTCGACGGACAGGTAGAACTTCGCGTCGGGGCTCCAGAAAAAGCCGCGGCGCTGCCCGTCCGGCCCGATCTGCGACGTGATGTTTTCGTAGCCCAGGTAGAGCGAGACCAGATCGCGCCCGAACCGGAACTCGACCGACGCATCCAGGTAGTTGATGACGCTCACCCGCGGCGCGTCCTCGTCGACGGGAACCTCGACCGGACCGGTGTCGATCGTCAGCGTCGAGTCCTCGGCGAGCGCGTACTTGTGCGCCCAGTCGATCCCGCCCTCGAACTTGAAGCCGATGCGATCGCGCAGGACGTCGGCCCCGAGAATGCCGTGCAGATAGACGCCGTGATCGGCGAGCGCCGCGCCGTTCAGCTGGTCGTTCGAGACCAGATGACCGTTCATGTCGACGCGCGCGCGGTTCAGGTCGTCATTTTCCGGGACGTTCGCGTTGGTGAAGGTGTACGCGTAGCCGAGGCGCGCCTGCAGCAGGCCGCGCGGGAGCACGGTGTCCCCTTCCCGCAGCGGGAAGTTCTGCTCGACGAACGCCCGCGCGCCGAGCTCGAGGATCTTGCCGACGCCGCGGCTAGCCTTCGACGTCGGGATTACGGCACGCGGAGCGCTGAACGTGACGCTCGTCAGGTACTCGCCGTTCGAGTACGGCGTGTACTGCGGATTGAAGGAAAGGATGGTGTCTTCGAGCACGACCTCGTTGCGATCGGTGGTCGTGTTGCTGTCCGTGAACTCGTAGGTGACGAGGCCCTGGGCCCGCAAGCTCAGCGAGTACTTCTCGCGCTCGAGCAGGTAGAGGCGCGGGCGCAGGTAAAACGCCCAGTCGTAATAGGGATCGTTCGTCTGGTAGTCGCGACCGATCCCGACGGTCTGCGTCGTCGCGCGCTGCTGAAAGAGGAACGTCGTGTCGTGCCAGATGACCGGTTCGGGCGGCGCGGACGCGGGGCCCGGCTCGTTCGCCGGGGGCTGATCGTTCGGCTGGGCCTGCAGCGCCGAGGCCTGCGCCACCACCGCCAAAGCGACGAGCGCAGCGAGCGACCGGCCGAACACCCGCGAAGCGTACCTTATGGCGGGTACGGCGCGCCAGGATGCTAGACTCACCGCCGCCATGAAAGCGCCGCTTCCCGCGACCGAAATCACCGCCCTGCTCGGCCGCGGCACCCATTTCGAGGGAAAGCTGGAGTTCGAAGGGCGCGTGCGCATCGACGGCAGCTTTCGCGGGGAGATCCGCGGCGACGACGCGCTCGTGATCGGCGACGGCGGCGAGGTCGACGCCGACATCGAGGTCGGCATGGTCATCGTGAAGGGCGGGACCCTGCAGGGAAACGTGCGCGCCGCTCACTCGATCGAGCTCTACGTACCGGCTCGAGCGACGGGGACGCTGCACGCGCCGGAGGTCCACATCGAAAAGGGCGTCCAGTTCAGCGGCACCTGCACCATAGGCCCGCTGGGCGAATCCGGGGCAGCTGAACGTCCGGCCGAGAACGAGACCGCAACAGACGCCTGAAATCTGTGCCTCCGTTGCGTCACTCGTTCGAGGAGCGGGGAGCGCGACCGGCGTAAGTATCTGAAATCACGAGCCTCCGGGAAGACGGCGACCCGGCACGCCGTATGCATCGGTATGCTTCACATGTCGTCTTTCAGGGGCTCGCTGGGCCGAAAGTTCTTGGGGAGTACGCTGCTCGCGGCGGTCGTCTTGAGCTCGCCTGCACCGGCGCTCGCGACCGTGAACCGCGACATCCAGCGCTTCGACGTCAAGGTCAAGGACAGCGACTGGAACGCCGGCGCAGCGCGCGCGCACGTGGCCGCCAACAAGGACGTACTCCGTGCCGTCGTCACCGACTACGCGCACTACGCCTCCATCATCACGCGATTTCGCCAGGCTCGCGTGATCGGTCGCTCCGGAGACAAGACCGACGTTTACCTCGAAGTGCCGATCCTCAAGGGCGCAGCCAAGGTCTGGGCAGTCGTTCGCTTCGAGCCGCCCAAGCGCGAGGGCGATCACGAGGTCGTGCGCGGGCGCATGCTCAAGGGCAACGTCAAGCGGCTCGACGCCGTATGGCGCATCCGTGAAGTCGACGAGACGAGCGCGCGGCTCGATCTCGAACTCTTGATCGTGCCGGACTTGCCGGCGCCGCGCTCGCTCGTACTCGGCGAGATCCGCAGCGCCGCGGCGCGCGCGGTCTGGGGCGCTCGCGAAGAGGCCGAACGCCGCGGGCGCTGAGCGTCCCCGGCGTAACCGCTACGGTATGACGGGTGCCGCCTCGGGAGGCGAGGGCGGCGGCGTAACGATGGTCGGCGCCATCGCTGCCGGCGGTTCCGGCGGCGGAGCGTCTTCGGGCAGCGGCGGCGGAAGCTCGGGGCGCGCGCCGAGCGTCGACTCCACCACGTGATCGGCGGCGGGCGACGGAATCCCGGGCAAGCGACGCGCCTGGCGCCCGGTCGCACCATGATGCGGGAGCGGACGCACGCCCTTCGAAGGCATCGCCGCGTATCCCGGCACTCCGCTCGCGCTCGACTGCGGCGCCGAAGAGCGTGTCTTTGCGCCGGGTGCGGCGAGTCCCTCGCCCAGATCGTCGGGCACGAGTGTAACGGCCAAAAGCACGAAGAGCAGCGATCCGCCCACCAGCGCAACCGCCGGGGTCCAGCGCCAGCCAAGGACGTCACCG
>DASXWF010001277.1:0-2130 GCA_036503835.1 Polyangiaceae bacterium
GGTCGGCCAGACCAGGTCGTCAATCAGCGTATTCAGGTCGCTGACCTCGTCGGCCCAGCCGCCTTGCGCGCCCGGGACGCGCATGCGCTCCTTCAGCTTGCCTTCCTTGCCGACGACGCGGCAGACGCGCGCCGTCTCCGCGGTGCGGCGAGCGCTCACCGAAAGGATGTCGTTGAAGACATCCGCGATCTTGCCCTCGACCCCGACGAGGTCGGATTGCATGCGCGAGCTGAAGTCACCGTCGCGAAAGCGCACGAGAGCGTCGAGCAGGCTGCGTGCAAAATCGGGGCCCGACCCGTTCAGGGAAGGGGAGCCTGCTCCGTGGCCGTTCTCGGGCTGAGGGTTCGGGACGCTGGGGTCGCTGGCTGTCTCGGGACGCTGCTGCATGAGGACACTCCCTCGCGACGAAAGCGGCACCTTTTGTACACACCAGGGCCGTTCCGGGCGCTCGTCGCGAGGCTTCCAGCGTAGCATTCCGTCTCCGGAGGTCGCTCGAGAATGCCGCCGGGTGAAGCTCGCCCCAGTCCAACCTCCAGCGCTTTCCGCGGACGCCAGGCAGAAGCATGCTGCGATTCGGGACATTCTGCCCCGAGTGGCGTTTCGGGAATCACCCGCCGGGCGGCGGCGAAGGCTGGAGCGGCGCGGTCGGGATGCGCTGCTTTCGTACGTCGTACCAGCTCCGCGCGAGCTCGGCGTTCTCGAGCACGAGGGCGTCCGACGCGAGCGGTCCGCCGAGCGTGAGCACCAGCGGGTCCGAGCCGTCCAGGACTCGACTGAGCGAGAGCACGGCGAACAACACCGCTTCCGCGACGCGCTTGCGGCCGGGTACCTCGTGCACGAGCGTGCCCGGTCTGCCGTCGAGCTCGTCGAAGCCGCGGAGCTCGTAGCGCGCGGGGGAGAGATCGCGAACGTGCTCGATCAGCAGATGGATCGCGAGCGGCTCGCCGGAGCGTCCGAGGAGCTCGGCGCCCTGCGCGCGCACGTACGCGTCGCGGTCCGTCAGGGCGCGCTTCGCCGCCTGATAGCGTTCTTCGAACGTCGCAAGCTGCCGGATTTCGGAGAGCACGAGGAGGGCGTGCCCGCGCACGCCGGGATCGTAGTGGCCGAGCAGCGTCACGACGCGCCGTGCGATGCCGGTTCGGGTCGCTTCGGGAGCGGCTTCGAGCGACGCACGGCTTTGAGAGAGCGCCAGCAGCGCGAACGAGACCAGCTCGGGCTGCTTCGCGTCGAGGGCGCGCTCGAAAGCGGAGAGCACGCTCGCGTCACGCCGATCGGGACGGAGCAGGTTCAAGGCGCCGAGCGCGGCGTAGCGTCTCGGCGCCGGCCGATCGGCGCTCGACAGGTCGACGATGGCGCTCGTGACACCCGGGCGAGGCTCGGCGGCCATGAGCGCGATGCGCGCCGCCTCGAGCGCGGCGCGCGCCGTGCCCGGCCGATCCGAGCCAACGTGTTTCACGATCGCCCGTTCGAGATCCGCGTCCGGACCGGGTTTCTTCGTCGAGCGCGCGGCGTAAGTCGTGAGGATGTCCGCGAAGGCTGCCTCGATCACTCGCGGATCGGCGCTGGTCTCGGCGATGCGGGTCAGGCGTTTCGTGTCCGACTCGTTCGGCGGGGTGGCCGCCGGCTCGCCTTCGAGCGCTCCGGGCCCGAGCGGTCGGCTCGGCTCGACGCGCGCCGTGGCTCGAGTCGGGAGCGGCGCCGAAGTCGTCCCGGGGGGCTCGGAACCAGCACGCAGAAAGAGCGCGAGCAGACCGAGCGCGGCGAGCGAAGACCCGGCCGCGATCAGGCGAACGCGCGTCATGGCGAAAGCTCCTTGCCTCGCCGGTCGTGAGCCGTTCGTGTCAAGGTCCGTTGCGGTCGAGTCAGTCGAAGCACGTGCAGGTCTGGGACGTGGCGTCGATGCCGTTCGCGCCGTTGACGAGACGGTTGCCCCAGGTGGTCAGGCTGCTCGCGTTGAAGTCGTTGGTGATGTCGAGCGTGGCGAGATCACCGCTGTTTCCGGCCCAGGACCAGCCGAGGTAACCGATGCTCAGGTTTTCGGCGAGGGACATGATCGTGTCTTCGTCCACGTTGCCCGAGTCGCCGTGATCCGCCGCGAACTCCCCGACGACGAGCGGCGCGTCGTACGCG
>DASXWF010001278.1:0-3070 GCA_036503835.1 Polyangiaceae bacterium
AAGCCAAATCGAATGCCGCTTGTGCCATGTCGATCTCCTTGCTGGCGCTACCCCGCGAACACCTTCTATCACGCTGTTATTTCCACTCTCAGAAGCCAAAGAGCGCTGTCATCGCGCACTGAAATGAGCTTCGTCGCCAACAGCGCGCGAAACGCGCGACCAGCGCCCACCTGAACGCTGCAATCAGCGTTTCAAGATCGACTCGTGCCCGCGCAGCGCCGCTTCGAATTTTTCCGTCAAGCGGAATGCGACATGCGATGAAAGTAGGTGGCTTGAACCGGAAACTCGGCGACGAAATGACCGATGACAGAGGACAGTGAATGCGATGCGCACTCCCCTGAGCATACCGAAGCGCGCGCAAGCGCCTCCCAGGCTCGAGCTCATGCGCGCCCGCCGCGAGATGAAGCGCCCGCCGCGAGATGAAGCGCCCGCTCGCTTGTCGATCGAAAATCCCGCGACAGGCTTCGAACAAGCTCATTCGACACGACCTGCCGGCACGCGCGGGAGACGCGCAGCCCCAAGGGCTCGGGCGGCGCGGCGATCGTCCACGACGAGTCACCCCGCCGTCGACTTCGAGCACGCAGCCGCGACGCCGAGCACCACGCCACCCCGCGCCGCTGCAGTCATCGTGACGCAGCCGTGGCGTGGCACGCGACGCCCTTCCCGACTCGTGACTCCACGTGGGCGTGACACGTTGTGGCGTCCACGCCCGTCCCGACTCCTGACTCCACGTGAGCGTGACACGTCACGACCCAACGACACCCAGCGCCCCCACGCCGTTCGCGCCCCCGCGGCCGCGCAGCGGACGCAAGGTGGGCGCCCGTCGCGCGGAGGCCGAAGGCCGAGCACGACGGGACGTACTTCGCCGTCACCCCGCGGGGGCAGCCATTTCCTCTCGTCTGAGGGTCGCTGCAAGAGCGAGCAGCGCCCGCGTCACTGCGCGACGCAGTGTTCCTGCATCGTCGCCCAGATCGCCGAGGCCGCCGCGAGCGAGCCGGCGGCCGTGGGGTTGAGTCCGTCGGCCGCGATGTAGTCGGCGTACCGGCCCTCGAAGACGGGTCGCAGGTCGAGAAAGTGACAGGGGACGGGGCTCCGTCCACAGGCGGCTTCGACTTCGGGCCGGAGCGCGTCCATCTTCTCGCGGACTCCCGCGTCGACCGGGTCGGGATAGAACGCGTAGATGACGTGCGCGACGCCGTCGCTGGCCATGCGGGCGAAGAGATCTCCTGCGCCTGCAGCCGCGGAGCTGACGAACGGGCAGGTGCCGGCCGCCGGATCCTCGCAAGTTCCCGCGAGAACGTCGGCGCCGCCACCGTTCATGATCACGACGGCGACCGGCGCTTCGGCGACCGCTCGGCCGTATTGATTGAGGATGCCGTTTCCGTTCACGGCGAGGGCGTTGTTCACGATGGTCGACGCGTCGCGGTAGCGCTGGCTTTCCGGGAGAGCGCCCGCCGCGCGCGCCAGCTCCTCGACGCCCGCCGTGATGCGATGGCTGAGCGCCATGAAGGTATCGCCGAGCACGACCACCTGATTGCCTTCGAGCTCGCCGCTCACGCAAGCGCCGGCACCCGCGGCTCCCGCGTCGCTGCCCCCGCCCCCGGCGCTGCCCGTGCCCCCGCCGCCGCCCGTTCCGGCCGTGCCGCCGCTGCTCGAGCCCGCTCGACAGAAGCCGAGCTCGCAACGATGCGAGCTCGAGAGCACGCCGCAATCCGCGTTGGAGCGGCAACCCACGTCGCAGCGACTCGCGGGCTGCGCGTCCCCGCACGCCTGCGGCAAGGACGTCGACGCGACGCACTGCGCCGGCGGGAACGCGGAGCACTCCGAGTTCACGTCGCAGGCGCGCGTGCACACGCCGCACACGCACGCGAGCCCCTCGCCGCAGGTGTCGGCGGCCGGATCGCACAGCTTGAGAAAGTGCGTCTCGCCCGTGATCTCCTGGTTCCGTGCCTGCGAGCAGGCGGAGAAGGCAAGCAACCCGCCGAGCAGGAGCGCGAACGTCGTTCGAAACAGGCGTGAAGGCTTCGGTCTATTCGAGCGGTTCATGGGTCTCGGCGGTCAGGCTCTGCCCGACGTAAATGACGGCGCGGTTGAAGGATTCGGGCTGCTCGGCGTCGAACTGCTGCGCCCGCGTGCGCAGATCGCTGAGCTCGGCGCGGAGACGAGCGAGCGTTTTGTACACCTCGTCGGCGAGCGGATGGCCGTCCCAGACGTCGATCGTGTACGTGCTGCCGCCGACGCTCTCGACGAACTCGGGCGGGTGGTTTTCGTGGAGGCGCGAGATCACGGTCGTCACCATGGCCTTGTAGTGATCGAACACGGCGGCTTCCCAACCGACGGGGGCACCAAGCGGGATCACGAGGCCGCCCGCCTTGTACAGCGTGTTCCCCTCGTGCTCGATGCGTTCGACGCGTCCCGCGTCCACGAGGCGTGCCAGCGCGCTCTCGATGGTGCCCGGATCGACCTGCGCCCGCCCCGCGATGTCCTTCGCGGTGAGCGGCGCCTCCCGGTACATGAGCGCCATCACGAGCTCGTCCGCGCCTTCCGCGCCCCGCCGCTGTTGGAGGGCGACGAGCTCTTCCTCCGAAGCCGCGCGAAACGTCGTGTTCGCGCCGAAGCCCGCGGAGAAAACCAGCTGGCTTTCGCAGAGATCGTGCAAGACCGCCCGCACCTGGCGCTCGTCGTCCCGCGAAAATCGCGTGAGCACCTCGCGCCGCGTGACCAGGCCCTGGGTCTTCACGTACTCGAGGACGACCTCCCAGAGCGAGCGCCCCCGCTCGGTCGAGCTTTCGCTCAGCCTCTGAATTTTGCGGCGATACGTGCGCAAGCCGAGCCCGAACATGTCGGCGCTCACTTTGCGGCTGACCCCCTGGCGCTCGAGCTCCGCCACGAGGTCGAGAAAGACCTGATTCGCGATCTGAGCGAGCGGGGCGCGCAAGCCTCGAGCCGTGGCGAGCTGCGCGATCAGAATCGTCGTTTGCCGCACAATCGCATGGATCAGGAGCTCGATCGTCATCAACCACCGAGGAAACGTCGCATTCTAGCAGCCAGCGCCGGCCCGAAGGGGGGG
>DASXWF010001279.1:0-4406 GCA_036503835.1 Polyangiaceae bacterium
CAACAAGACGTTCAAGCTCTCCGCGGGCGAGCGCAAGCCCGCGGCTCGCGACGACTACAAGGTCTACGGCCGTTTCGTCCGCGAGCGACTGGACGATTTCGCCTGGGAAAACGACCTGGTCGCCCACCGCATGTACGGTCCTGCGCTGGAAACCGCCAAAAAGGACCCGCTGGTTTCGAGCGGCATCGACACCTGGTCGAAGCGAGTCCCGCGCCTCCTCGCCAACGAATGGTACATGACCGGCGACTACCACCAGGATCACGGCGACGGCGCCGACTTCTACTCGGTCGGGAAATCACGGGGTTGCGGCGGGCTCGGCATCTGGTCGAACGGCAAGCTCTTCGTCTCCAAGAACTTCACGACCTCACGCGTGCTCGCCAACGGCCCGATCCGGCTGATCTTCGAGCTCGGCTACGCGCCCTTCGACGCCGGCGGCGCGCGCGTCGGCGAGACCAAGCGCGTCACGCTCGACGCCGGCACGCCCTTCAATCACTTCGAGAGCACCTTTGCGGCGGGCCGCCCGCTCGCGGTCGCGCTCGGCATCGCCAAGCACGCGGGCTCGACCTCGAACGTCGACGCCGCCACCGCTTCGCTTCGAACCTGGGAGCCGATCGCGGAGGGCAAGAGCGGAAACCTGGGCTGCGCGATCGTCTTCTCGCCCGGCACGAAGCTCGAGGAGCAGCCGCACGACCTCAACTACCTCGCCGTCACGACCGCCAAGCCGAAAGAGGCGCTCTCCTACTACGTGGGTTCGGCGTGGGATCGCGGCGGCCGCGTCGCGAACGCAGCCGCCTGGCTCAGTGAGATCCAAAACCTCTCGAGCCGGCTCGCCGCTCCGGTCCAGGTGAAGCTCGCGGCCGGTCCCGGCGCGGGTCCGGCACCCGCCGCTCCGCCGGCACCCGCCGCGCGCTGAGCGTCGGGCGCGGTGCGCGCCCGACCCGGGTTCAGTTCTGCGTGACCACGCCGACGACATCCATGTTGTAGATCTGCGCGGTGTCGTAGGTGCCGCGGTTCCAGAGCACCACCATGTTGTTGCCGTCCCACTTGGGGACGATGGGGCGGATGTTCTTCTGCTGGGAGTTCCAGGTGATGGGGGACCACTGGAACGTGGCCCCCTCGTCGCAGGTCACGCCCATGAAGATCTCGTGGTTGCTGAGGTTCATGCCGCTGCGCGGGTCGATCGGCGTCGAGATGTAGACGATGCGCTGATCGTTCGGGTGGAGCGCGCCGAGACCGACGTAGTCCTGCTCGTCGCTGTAGAGCTTCTTCCCTGCCTTACCGAGGTACGTGGTCTTCCATTCTCCGCCGCTGAAGCGGAAGTAGAGGAAGCTGTGGTCCGGGTTGGTGCCGTCGTTCTGCGTGCGACCCATGCCGATCGCGGCGACGACGCCGTCGTCGTAGCGCATGACGTCGCTGTTCCACATGTGGTTGAAGCGCTCGTTGTTCACGGTGGTGCCGGTCGCGAACACCCGCGTGAACGCGTTCACGTCCGGTCCCGTGTTGTCCGTGATGTTCTCGTCCTTCACCTCGTCGAGCGAGTTGTAGGACTTCCCGCCCTTGACGTAGCCGTGCCAGAGGCTGTTGTCGTTGTCACGCGGGTGCGCCTCCGTCCCGAAGAAGTCGATGCGATCGACGCCGTTGCCCCAGTACTTGTAGTAGCCCGCGACGTAGCCGACGGTCGCCGAGAAGGTGAGGCGCCCGCCGAGCGTCCAGGTGGCGCCGTTGTCGCTCGAGGTCAGGATGTTCGGGCTCGTGTCGCGGGAACGGACGATGTTGTAGATCTTGTTCTCCGCGGTCATGTTCCAGAGGTTGTTGTACGTGACCGATCGGCCCGAGCTCGTCGGGCAGCCGATCGAGCTCCACGAGAAGGTCTTCTGATTCTCCCACTGCGAGCCGTCGTGGTTGCTCCAGTAGGTGTTGCAGTTCTCGTTGTGACCCGCCCAGGCAGCGAGGTACTTGCCGTCGGGCTTCACGAGCAACGCCGCCACGTTGTGGTCGTCGGGCGCGAGATCGCCGAGCGCCTTGCGCGTGCTCATCTTGGTCGCGACGTCGTAGACGACGGCGTCGACGTTGCCGTTGCGCGAGCTGCCGTTGGCGTCCGAGCTGACGATGATCTTGCCGCCGGCCGCGTCGACCACGGCGCGCTCGTCGCAGTACCAGGTCCAGGCGCCGTCGTCGTTGAACGTGACCATCTCACCCACGACGGCGTTGTTGCCGGAGGGGTCCGCCGGCGGCGTGTACGGGCACGACACGAAACCTCCATCCATCCCGCCCCCAGAGCCGCCGCTGCCGCTCGCACCGCTCGCACCGCTCGTACCACCCGCCGGCGTACCGCCCGTGCCACCCGCCGGATCCGTCCCGCCCGCACCGCCACCCGCGACGCCGGTGCCCGCAGCGCCCGCAACCGGCGCCGTGCCCGCTGCGCTGCCCGCAACACCGCTGCCACCGCTGCCCGACGAACTGCCGCCGGTGTTCGAGACACCCGCGCCGCCACCGCCGCTGCCCGCGTTCACACTGCCGGCGCTTCCGCTCGTTCCGCTTCCCGCCGAACCCGCGACGCCGGTTCCGCCGGTACCCGCCTTCGGTCCCGTGCCGCTGCTGCCGCTCTGCGCGGCGCCGCTCGAGCCGCCCGTACCCGGAGTGTCGTCGTCGTCGTCCGAGCTCTCTTCAGCGGCACAGCCGGCGATGAGCGACAGAGCGATGAGAGACTTGATGGCGGTTCTCATGGTCGAATCCTTTTCGCGCTTACACGAAGTGAAGCGAGGCGGGGGGCAGTTCGGCTTGGAGGCGAGTGACCGTGCAAGTCGCCGGTCGTACGCGTGTGAGCTGGAAGGTACTTTAGCCGAGCGCAGCGCTTCGCGCCCACGCTACTGACGAGCGCAGCGGCGCCGTACTTTTCCAAGTCCATGAGCTCCCGCGAAAGCGCCTCGGCGCACGTCAGAAATGCGACGTGCAAAATGCGCAGCCGTGGAGTCGGCGGTGATTGATTCGCGCGACTTCGAACGTCAGCGACGACTGGCCTGCTCGTCGCGCGAGCCCGCGAACTCGTCCACGCCGAGCAGCGCGTGCCCCAGCGGATCGGCGGAGATGGCCGCGCTCGCCGGTAGGTCCGGAAGGCTGGACGGCACGCGGGGCGCTGGGCGTGTCGAGAGCGAGCGCAACGTCGCGCTCCGCTGCGAGACGGTTACGAACGAGCTGGAAGCGGGCGGGGCCTCGAGCTGGGAGGAGCTGTCAGCTTCGCCCACGGCGCGGTCATCGCCGAGCCGGGTGGCGCGGTAAGTCGAAGAAGTCATGGTGCAACCGGCCTTGGTTAAGCAGGCTGCAATTTTCCAACGACAGCCGGCGCTGAGGCCGGTGGGAAATTCCCGCACTCCGGCGGCGTGATCACTCGCGGGAGGAGCACCCGGCTCGAACGGGGGGCACAAAACGACCAGCGCCGGGAACGCTCCAGCAGAGCGCCCCGGCGCGGGGTTCACGACTCCGAGGAGTGACTCAGAAGAGGACCATCAGGCGGAGGCGACCGCCGACGGACGTGTTCGCGAACGGCGTGGACGCTTTGTCCTGGTGGCGCCAGTGCGCGTAGGAACCGACCGCCTTGATGTAGAACGCGTCCCAGAACGAGTACTGGAGCGCGGCGAACGCCTGGAAGTGGCGGTCGAAGTCGACTTCACCTTCGTGAACCGCCCCCGGCCGCTCGTCTTTCGCCAGGTTCTCCCAGTGTCCGTTCAGCGCACCGACACCGAGGATCAGATCCTTGTAGAGGCGGCCGTTGATGAAGCCGCTGATGCCCGTGACCGTGTTGCTGGCGTTGTCGTCGTACTTGTCGGTCAGCGAGTTCCAGATGTCGTCGTAGCCCCTCGCGAAGGCTGCGCCACCTTCGATGTACGGATCGAGCACGAGCTGCAGCGCAACGCCGAAGCCATTTCGACGCCGCCCGCCGGCTGCACCGTCCGCTTGCGGAATGGCCTTGCCGAGCTCGTAGCCGGCCTTCACCTTGATGATCCCCACATCGAAGATGCCGGACGCGCGAAAGTTGGTGGAGATGGGATTGATGCCCAGCGCACCGGCACCGAGCTGCCCGAGTAGCTCACCGCGAAGAAAGTCCGTGGGGTAGACGTGGACGGCAACGTTACCGAGCTTGGCGTCGGTTCTATCCCAGAAATAGTTGAGGCCATATGCAGCCGGCGGGTGCTTGGAGCCTTGCTGGATGTTGGCGCCCTCGCGCTCGAGAGTGTTCTCGTCGAGACCCATGCCGTAGTGGTTCGCGATCTCCCAGGCCTGAAAGCGACCCACGGTGACGTCGAAGACGTTCCACTTGCCCGCGCGGACGAAGAGGTCGTCCGTGAATCCCATCAGACCAGTCGTCGTGTTGAACTGCTGATCGCTGAGCCCTACGATCTCGACCT
>DASXWF010001280.1:0-1813 GCA_036503835.1 Polyangiaceae bacterium
GCCTGTGCGTCCTGCCACCGGGTGCAGAGCGAGGCGTACCGCGGCTCGCACCACGCAAAAGCGCTCGTCTCGCCCAGCCCCGAAATGGCGAAGGCGCGCTTCGACGGAAGTCACTTCACCTCGAAGCTCGGCGGCACGACGAAGTTCGCGCTGCGCGAGGGCGCGCCCGTCGTGAGCACGCTGACCCCCGGCGGCAAGACCGAAACCTTCCCGATCGCCTACGTCTCCGGCGTGTGGCCGCTCGAGCAGTACGTGGTGTCGACGGAGCGCGGCAAGCTCCAGTCGCTCGGCGTGGTGTGGGACAGCCGCACGCCGGCCGAAGGCGGAAAGGGGTGGCTTCACGTCTACGGAGGCGCGGGCATCGGGCCGAACGATCCGCTGTTTTTCACGGCCGCCGCGCAGAACTGGAACCACGTGTGCGCGGATTGTCACTCCACCCTGGTCGAGCGCCGCTACGACGTCACGGCCGATCGTTTCGACACGCGCTGGGCGGAGCTGTCGGTGGGCTGCGAGGCTTGTCACGGTCCCGGCGCCGAGCACGTCCGTTCCGCCAAGGAGGGGAAGGCGGTGGTTCCCTTCGCCGTGCGTCTCGCGCCCTCCGCGCCGTGGACGCCGTCCGCGACGGGCAGCCCTACGCCTCGCACTCAGGACGGCACCGAGGTCGAGGTTTGCGCGCCCTGCCACAGCCGCCGGGAGCCGCTCAAGGAGGGCTTCGTCGCGGGCGACCCCTTCCTCGATGCGTTCGAGCCCGAGCTCTTGCGGCCCGGCCGCTATCACGCCGACGGACAGGTCGAAGGCGAGGTCTACGAATGGGCCTCGTTCCTGCAGAGCCGCATGTACCAGTCGGGTGTCCGCTGCTCGGATTGCCACGACGCGCACTCGGGCAAGCTCCACGCCGCGGGCAATTTTCTGTGCGTGCGCTGCCACGAACCCGCCCGCTTCGACGCGGAGAGCCACTCCCGTCACCCCGCGGGGAAGGCGCCGCTCTGCATCGACTGCCACATGCCGCCCGCCACGTTCATGCAGATCGACGAGCGGCGCGACCACTCGATCCGGATTCCACGCCCGGATCGCAGCGTCGAGCTCGGCACGCCGAACGCGTGCAACGGCTGCCACGCGAAGGAGAGCGCCGCCTGGGCGCGCGACGCGGTCGCGAAATGGTTTCCGGCTTCACAGCGGCGAACGCATTTCGGCGATGCTCTCGCGAAGGAGCGAAAGGGCGCGCTCGACGCGCCGCGCGCGCTGCGGGCGCTGGTCGAGGACGTTGCCGTTCCCGCCGTCGCGCGCGCGACCGCGCTCGAACGACTCGGCAACTACCCCGCCGAGAAGTCCCTGAAAACGTTGCGGGAAGCGCTGCAAAGCCCCGACCCGCTCGTGGTCTACGGAGCCGTGCTCGGCGCGGCGGCGGTCCCGTTGCAGCAGCGCGTGCCGCTGCTCCTGCCCGTGCTCGAGCACCGTGTCCGTGCGGTGCGCATCGCGGCCGGCAAGGCGCTCGCGGGCGTGCCCGTCGCGCAGGTGCCGGCGAACGCGCGGAGCGCGCTCGAGCGTGCTTTCGTCGAGGTGGAGCAGAGCTTCGACGTGAGCGCTTCGCGGGCCGAAACGCACGTCGAACGCAGCGCCTTCGAGCTCTCACGCCAGAAGCTCCCCGAGGCGGAAGCGTCGCTGCGCACCGCGCTCCGGCTCCAGCCGTGCCTCGCCGAGGCGCATCTGAACCTCGCCGATCTGGGACGCCAGCGCGGCGACGAAGCCGCGGCCGAGCGCGCCATCCGCGCGGCGCTCGCGTGCCACCCGCGAAATGCCGCCGCTCATCACG
>DASXWF010001281.1:0-1810 GCA_036503835.1 Polyangiaceae bacterium
AAGAAACGCTACCGCAGCTACCGCGTGCGCAGCGCGGGCCCGGGTGACGACTATCAGGCGCTCTACGAAGTCTTGCGCCGGCGCTTCCAGCGCGGGCGCGCCGCGGCGGAGAGCGCGGCAGCCGCGGCCGAGGTCAGCGCCGACGACGCGAGCGCGCTGCCGAGCGAGGCGAACCCCGCGAGCGAGCCGAGCCCCGCGAGCGAGCCCGAATGGCAGCTCCCCGATCTGTTCGTCGTGGACGGCGGGCGCGGTCAGCTCGGCGTGGCGCTCGCCGCCGCTCACGACCTCGGTCTGCACGAGCTCGCGATCGTGGGGCTCGCCAAGGAACGCGAGAGCGAGCTCGGCGAAAAGCTGGTCGACCGCGTCTACCTACCGGGTCAGAAAAATCCCATCCCGCTCCGGCCGAACAGTCCCGAGCTGTTCCTCCTCGCGCTCGCGCGCGACGAGGCCCACCGCTTCGCGAACCGCGGCAGGAAGAGCACCGGCAAGCGCCGGCGCTTCGAGTCGGCGCTCGACCACGTCCGCGGCATCGGTCCCAAGACCAAGAAGGCGCTCCTGACCGAGCTCGGGTCGGTCGAAGCGGTGCGCGCGGCCTCCGACGAGCAGATTCTTGCCGTCTCCGGAGTCCAAAAGCGCCATCTCGCGGCGGTCCGGCGCTGGCTCGACGGCAAGGCCGAGAGCGACGACGAGAGCGGCGACGCCACCGAGCCCGGCCCCGGGATCGACAAGAGAGTTGGCGATCGCCAACCGTAACGCCAACTAAGTTGGCAGTCGGGGCGGGGGGACGTCTCGGGAATGTCACCGAAAACCGATCGGCACACGCCTTGCGTTGACAATGAAACGCGTCGACCTTTACGCTCTCGGCGCCCCCAAGGACCCCAAGGAGTCGAATCGAATGCGCCTGTCACACGTTTGGTCTCGGTCCTGGCTCGCGAAGGCTCTCCGTTCACTCGGAAGCAGCGTCGCTGGAGCCGGCCTACTTGCCGCCACCGGCGCACTCACGGCCGGCTGTCTCGATCGGCCGGTCGCACCCGCGACGCCCGACACCACCAACATCTACATCGGCCAGATCCGGCAGACGGGCGTCGACAAGATCGACCTGCTCTTCATGATCGACAACTCGATCTCGATGGCGGACAAGCAGAGGATCCTGGCGAGAGCGGTGCCGGTCCTCCTGCAGCGCCTGATCCAGCCGACCTGCATCAACGCCCAAGGACAGACCGCCGCACGAGAGCCGAGCGGCGACTGTCCCTCGACCCATCCTCCGGAATTCAAGGCGGTCGAGAACATCCACATCGGCATCATCACCTCGAGCCTCGGTCACCACGGCAGCAACGACGTGTGCTCCGAGACCGCGGGTGGTCGCACCCCCGACGATCTCGCGCAGCTCCTGCCGAGCGTTCGCCCCGGCGTAACGCTCCCGAGCTGGAACGGGCAGGGCTTCTTGGTCTGGGATCCGCGCGGTGCCGAGGTCGACAACGCGCATGTGCCGCCGGGCTGGGGCTCTCCGGGCGGTCCGGGCGACGCGAACAACTTGGTCGAAGCCTTCACCGCGCATGTCGGCGCGACGGGCGAGCTCGGCTGCGGTTACGAACAGCAGCTCGAGTCCTGGTATCGCTTCCTGATCGACCCCGAGCCGGTCGCCTCGATGAGCAACGACGGCTTGAACAGCGTCCGCAACGGCGTGAACCAGGTCGTGCTCGGTCAGCGTGCCGCTTTCATGCGACGTGATTCGCTACTCGCGATCATCATGCTGACGGACGAGAACGACTGCTCGATCATCGACGAAAACGGCACGCAGGGCTGGCTC
>DASXWF010001282.1:0-4312 GCA_036503835.1 Polyangiaceae bacterium
CGGGCGCCGGCTCGACGGGGCGGAAACGGAGCTGCTGGCGTACTTCCACGCGACGCTCGCGCAGCGCAGCCGCGACTCGCGCCACTGGGACGAGGCCTTCGCGCTGCTCGAGCCGCTGGCGCAACGCTCGCCTCGCGCGGAGCTCCTGCTCGCCACCGCGCGCTCGGCCCGCACGGGACCTCGCGATCATCGCGGCTCGAAGCTGGAACGACGCCGTGCGTTCGACACGAGCCCGCTCGAACGACTCTCGACGCTCACGTTGCCGCCTCGCCTGCGCGCCTTCGCGCTGAACAACCACGCCCGCCTGCTGCTCGCGTCGAACGACCCCGCCGTGCTCGATGACGCTTCCCTCCTCGTCACGCGAGCGCAAAAGCTCGCCCCGGACCCCGCCACGCTGGCGTGCATCAGAAAGCTCTCCTCCGGCGGACTCTTCGAGCGCGACCGCGCTCCGGTCGCCCCCTGCGACCTGCCGGCGTTGCCGTAGGATCGCCCGAGAACCGCGCCCCGCGGCTCGCTACTCCGCGGGCGCCAGCGTCCCGAGGCCGTCCGTCTCGCGCTCGCCCTCCACCGCCTTTTCGCCGTGATGATCCTTCGCGATCAGCACGTAGAGCGACGGCACCACGAACAGCGTGAACAGCGTGCCGATCGTCATCCCGCCCACCAGCACGATGCCGATGGAGTTGCGGGCCAGCGCGCCCGGTCCGGAGACGAGCGTCAGCGGAAAGTGCCCGCAGACCGTGGCCACGGTCGTCATCAGGATCGGCCGCAGGCGCGTGAGCGCGGCGTGGCGCACCGCGTCCACCTTGCTCATGCCCGTTTCCTGGCTGGCGTTCGCGAACTCGACGATCAGAATCCCGTTCTTGGCGATCAGGCCGACGAGCGTGACCAGCCCGACCTGCGAGTAGATGTTGAGGGTCGTCGTCCAGCCGGTCGTGAGCGGGAACTTCAAGCCGGGCGGGCCCGCAAACTTCAGGAACGTGAAAATCAGCGCGCCGAACAGCGCCAGCGGGACGGACCCCGCGAGCACCACGAACGGATCGCGGAACGAATTGAACTGCGCGGCCAGCGCGAGAAAGATCAGCACCAGCGCCAGGGCGAGCGCGGGCAGGAACTTCCCCGCCTCCTGGCGCAGCTGGCGCGATTCACCCGTGTAGTCGACGCGCGAACCGGGCGGCAAGAGCCGCGCGGCCGCCTTCTCCAGCACCTGCAGGCCGCCGTCCACGGAACGCGGCGCGACGCCCGAGACCTTGATCGAGTTCAGCTGCTGGAAACGGTGCAGCGAGCGGGGCTCGATGCCTTCCCGGATCGATGCGACCGCGCTCAGCGGGATGAGGTTGCCGCCCGGACCCGAGATGTGGATGTCCTTGAGCTGGTCGGGAGTCAGCCGGCCGGCGCGCTCGATCTGCGGAATGACCTTGTAGCTGCGGCCCTCGATCGCGAAGCGATTCACGTAGTTGCCGCCGAGCATCCAGGCGAGGTCCTGGCTCACGCCCTGCATGCTGAGGCCCATGGAGGCGATCTTGTCGCGGTCGAGCACGACCTCGGCGCGGGCCTGATCGATCCTCACGTCGGTGATCGGCGGGAACGCGAACTCGCCGCTCTTCACCGCTTCCATCACGAGCGCCTGCGCGATCTTCTCGAGCTCCTCGTGGCCCTGCGTGGACGAGATCACGATCTCGACGGGGAAGATCCCCGCCGCCGGCAACGCGGGCGGCAGGAACACGGGCGCGCGGATGCCCGTGATGCGCTGGGTCTTGCCGCCGATTTCCTCCTGAATCTGGAAAATCGAGCGATTCCGCTCCGTCCACGGCTTCATGATCGCGCCGCCGAAGCCGCCGGTGGGGAACGTGATCTGAAAGCTGTGTGAAAATTCGGGTACGGAGGAGAACGTCTTGGCAACCTGCTCCGTGTAGGGAGTGAGCCGTTCGAGCGTCGAGTTCGCCGGCACGTCGAGCGCGCCGAACACCACGCCCTGATCTTCGGTGGGCGCGAGCTCGTGCGGCGAGAACAGGTAGAGGGGGACGATGAGGAGCGTGAGGCTGATCCAGACCGCGTAGACGGCCGGGCGCACCGCGAGCGTCCAATCGAGCATGCGCTGGTAGCGGTTGCGAATGGCCTCGAACGTGCGGTCGATCAGGCGCGTGAAGCGGCCGGTCTTGTCTTCGGACTTCAAGAGCCGCGACGCCATCATCGGCGAGAGAGTGAGCGCGACGACGCCGGAGATCAGCACGGCGCCGGCCAGCGTGAACGCGAACTCGCGGAAGAGCGAGCCGGTGAGCCCGCCCTGGAAGCCGATCGGCGCGTAGACCGCGGCGAGCGTGATCGTCATGGCGATGATCGGACCTGCGAGCTCGCGCGCGCTGGCGATCGCGGCCTGGAACGGCGACTTTCCTTCGTGGACGTTGCGGGCGACGTTCTCGACCACGACGATCGCGTCGTCGACGACCAGCCCGACCGACAGCACGATCGCGAGCAGCGTCAGGAGATTCAGCGAGAAGCCGAACACCTGCATCAGGAACACGGCGCCCACGAGCGACACGGGGATCGCGACCAGGGGCACGAGCACGCTGCGGAGCGAGCCCAAGAACAGGAAAATCACGACCACGACGATCAGCACCGTCTCGGTCAACGTGCGCGTGACTTCCCGGATCGCGTCGCGGATGTACTTGGTCGAGTCGAACGCGATGTGGGCGCGCATGCCGCTCGGCAGCGACGTCTGGATCCGGCCGATCTCGTCCGTCACGCGGCTGATCACGTCGAGCGAGTTGGCGTTCGGGAGCACCCAGACGCCCATGAACACTTCCGGCTTGCCCGAAAAGCGCACGTCCTGATCGTAGGTATCGGCCCCGAGCACGACGTCCGCGATTTCGCCGAGCCGGACCAGCGCGCCGTTGCGCTCGCGGATCACGAGGCTCTGGAAGCCCTCCACGGTCTGCAGGTCGGTCGTCGCCGTCAGGTTCACCTGCAGGAGCTGGCCCTTCGTCTGCCCGACCGCCGAGAGCACGTTGTTCGCGGCGAGCGCCTGGCTCACCTCGGCCGGGCTCACGCCGAGCGCGGCCATGCGCTCGGGCTTGAGCCAGATGCGCATCGCGAACAGGCGCTGGCCGAGGATCTCCGCGCGCTGAACGCCCGAAATCGCCGAGAGGCGCGGCTGGACGACGCGCACGAGGTAGTCGGTCACCTGATTGTCGGCGAGGATGTCGGAGCCGAACGTCAGGTACATGGCCGCGAACTGCGCGTCGGAGGGCTCGATCGCGATCGCCGGCACTTCGGCCTCGGGCGGCAGATCGGCCCGCACCTGATTCACGCGCGCGGTCACGTCGGCGAGCGCGGACGCGGCCGGGAAGTTCAACTTCAGGCGCACGTTGATGGTCGACATGCCCTGCGTGCTGTCGGACTCGATGAAATCGATGCCGTCGGCCGCGGCGATCGCCCGCTCCAGCGGGGTGGTGATGAAGCCGCGCACCAGATCGGCGTTGGCGCCGACGTACACCGTGCGCACCGTGATCGTCGCGCTCTCGAGCTTCGGGTACTGGCGAATGTTCAGCGAGCCGATCGCCTGCAACCCGGCGATCAGGATCACCAGATTGACGACGATGGCGAGTACGGGCCGCCTGACGAACAGATCGGTGAGCTTCATGGCCGCGCTCAGCGGTTCTCGGGCTGGGGCGTGAGCGAGGGGTTCTGCTTCACGCTCTGGTTGTCGATCACGATGGACGCGCCGTTGCGGAGCTTGAACGCGCCGGCGGTCACCACTTCCTCGCCTGCCTGGAGACCCTTCTCGATGGCGACGAAGTCACCCCGCATGTCCCCGAGCTGCACGAACGACTGGCGCGCGGACTTTCCCGGCTTGCCGTTCTGGCCCGGCTTCTCCTCCACGACGAACACCGAATCGCCGTACGAAGCCCGCACGACCGCCGTGATCGGGACGGCCACGATCGTGTCCTTCGCGGGGAGAACGACGGCGACGCGCACGAACATGCCGGGGCGGAGCCGGCCGTTGTTGCCCGGCAGCACGGCGCGCACCTTCATGGTGCGGGTCACCGGATCGACGTTGGTATCGACGGCCGCTATGGTGCCTTCGATCGGCGCCGGCGGCTGGATTCCTCCCCCTTCGGCGGCCGCAGGCTCCTTCGCGCGCACCTCGGACGCGCCCGCCCCCGTCTCCTCGGAAATGCGCACGCGCAGGCCGTTCTGCACCCTGCCGAGATTGTCCTGAGGCAGCGTAAAATCGACGTAGTCCGAGCCGGTCGACTCGACGACGGTGACGCGCGTACCGGGCGCGAGGTACTGGCCGAGGTTCACCTCACGC
>DASXWF010001283.1:0-3984 GCA_036503835.1 Polyangiaceae bacterium
CTCGCGGGCGGTCTGTACCTCGCCGAGTCGCAGCGCCGCGGCCGCAACCGCTACGAAGGTTTGCCGATCCGGCGGCTGCGCGCCGCGAGCGAGCGGGTGCGTTCGATCACCGGCGCGAAGCTCGTGATTTTCGGCCACACTCACGTCGCGGAGAACGAACCCGGCTACCTGAACCCGGGCTCGTTCACCTACCGCGCCGCCAAGGGCCGGCCTTATGCCTTCGTCTCGCGCGAGGGACGCGCGGAGCGACGCGAGCTCCCGCAGGACGCGGAGCGCCTCAGTAAGACAGCGTGAAGTACGACGGTATGCAGGGACCGTTCGGGCTGTTCCCGCCGTACGCCCAGCAAGGTTCCTCGTAGTTCGCGTACCAGGAGCCGTCGACGTAGCAGTACTCGTAGTAGTAGGGCGACGCCGAGAGGGGGGAACCCGAAAGGTATTCCTGCTGGAGCGTCGCGAACCCGCCGAGCCCCGCGTAGTACGGATGCCCGAGCAGCGGACCGATCTCGTCGTAGATGTAGTTCGCGCTGCCGTCGTCCCCGGCACAGGAGTTCTGATACAGAAACCCGTCGCCCAAAGCGTTCGCGTAGGGCAGGGAGCAGGTGATCGAAACGGTCGTCGCCGTCAGGCCGTAGTCGCAATAGATGTAGTTGCCGTTCTCGAGGTAGATGACGTTGTTCGCGAAATCGAGGTTCGTCCAACCTCCGTTCCCCATGTCGCAATAGGCGTCCGTGCTCGACGTGGCGAACGCGTACGTGATCGGGTAGCGACCGTTCGGCTCGTTCGGATACGCCTGCAGCAGGGCAGCGCACGACGGGTAGGCCTGGCAGAGCGTGCCGTCGCGATTCACGTCCTGGTAGTACTCGCGACAGACGCAGGTGAAGCCCCCGTCGAAGTCGCCGCAATCGGCAAGAGGATCGCAGTTGTCGAGGCGCCGCGCGCACTCGTCGATGTCCGTCTCGCAGGTATCGCCCTCGTAGCCCGTGCCCGCGCAGTCACAGCGATAGCCGCCGCCCGACACGGGATTGCAGGTTCCCCCGTTGTGGCAGGGATACTCCTCGCAGCCCGCGCCGGGGGGGATCTGACAGTCTTTGCCGGTGTAGCCGGAGGTCATCGAGCAGTCGCACTCGTAGTCGTCGACGAGATCCGAGCAGAGCCCGCCGTTTTGGCAGGGATCGTCTTCGCAGTCGTCGGTGTCGGTCTGGCAGCGCGAGCCTTCGTAGCCGTCGTAGCAGTCGCAGTCGTAGTCCTCGCCGTCCACGGAGCAATCGCCGTTCTCGCAGGGGTTCGGATCGCACGGATCGTCGCCACCGCCGCCCGCGTCGCCCGCGCTCCCGCCCCTGCCCGACGTGCCCGCCGAGCCCCTGCCCGCCGAACCTCCGGTACCGCCGCTGCCGGCCGCGCCGCTGCCGGAGTCGCCGCCGCTGGCGTTCGAGCCGCTGCTCCCGCCGCTGCTCCCGCCGCTGCCCTTGCCGGACGAACCGCCGCTGTTGCTCCGCCCGCCCTGGCCGGGTTCGTCTTCGAACGTGTAGTCGCCCTTGTCCGCGACGACGCAGCTCGTCGCGAAGCCGAGAACGGCGCCGAAGAGCGCGCCGGAAATGCCGGTCTTGGAAGCGGAGTGCATCTCAGAAGGCTCCCGTGGCGAAGAGACCCGCGCCGCCCCTGGCGACGAGCGGTGTCAAGCGCAAGTGCGGAGCGCGCAGCGCGCTCGCCGGCTTCTCCCCTCCACCTCCGCCCCCGAAGACGATCATGCCGACTCCCGCCGCGGCGAGCACCCCACCGCCGATCAGGAGCACGTTCGTGACCGTGGCGAGCGACGCGGCCGAATCGAAGTCGTCTTCGGCGCGCTCCGGACAGACGTTGTCGGAGTCACACGAGCCGGTGGCGTCGGTCTCGGCCGAACGCGCCATCACGCCCGTGATCACGCCGCCGACGAGCGCCGCTGCGCCCACGCCGGCCGTCACGAACCCGGCCGTGCGCAGCGTGGAACCTCCGGATTTCGGCTGCTCGGGCGGAGGAGCGACGGGCGCAGGTTGCGCCGGGACCGGCGGCGGAGCCGCGGCGGGGGGCGGAGCCGCGAACTCGAACCGATGCTCGAGGGTGCGGCCGGGCGTCACCGTGACCTCCCACTTCTCGTGCTTGCCGTCGCTCGACGTGGCGGTGAGGACGTGCGATCCGGCGCGGAGCCGCAGCGTGAGCGCGCCGCCGACGAACCGGTAGGGCTGCGGCGACACGCTGCTGCCGGTGCGCGCGTCGATGAGCTCGGCGTCGGCGGAGCTCGAAGTCAGGTTCACCACCGCGGTGTTGCCGGAGATGAGCAGCGTGTCGCGCTCGAGCGCCTTGCGCTCTTCGGCGTCGACGTCCTTGCCGCCGCTCCGCAAGTACTCGTTGTAAAAGTCGAGGGCCTCGCCGTCGCGCTCGAGCTTGAGCGCGCAAAGCCCGAGATTGCCGAGGACCTTCCAGCTACGGCTCTTCTCGTACGCGAGCTTGAACTGGTAGTAGGCGTCCTGATAGTTCGGCGGGTTCGCCTGGATCAGCTCCACGCCGTTGCGAAAGTAGAGCTTCGCCTCCTCGGAGATCTTCTCCTCGGCGCGCGCGCGGCCCGAGAGGGAGAGCAGCGCGAGGATGACGAGCCAGAGCCAGCGCCCCCCGGGAAGGAGGTCGAGAAGCTTCCTCATTCCGGCTAGCGTGCCAGAACGGCAGGCCTTTTTCTAGCCGGTCACGGACGCACGACCTGCGTGCCCTTCGGCGGAACGAAGGCGAATTCACCGGGCGGAACCTGCTTGTTCACTTCCGTCCCGTTGAAATCGAAGCGATTGCGATTGCCCTGCGCGTCGAGCAAGAGCACGCGACGCACCTGATAGGTGTTCGCATCGACGTAGAGCAGCATCTTCTGGTAGGCGGGCGTCGCCTGGAGCGGAACGCCCGCGAGCACGAGGCCGCCCTCGAAGTTGTACTGCTTGGCGTCGAGCTTCGTGAGCTCGAACGACTGCTTCAGGTTGCCGGTGCCGACCAGAAACGCGAGCGCCGCGGGGTACGGGCTCTTGTCGAGCGGCTGCTCGTACATCTGCTTGTTTTCTTTTTCGTAGACCTTGATGAGCTTGCCGTCGGAAACGATGCGGTTTCCGTTGTTGTCGTAGCGCCAGCTCATCTTGCCGGGCTTCTCCAGGATGACGGTGCCGACGCCCTGCTTGGTCTTGCCGTAGGCGCGCGCGACGTAGACCTGGGTGAACTTGGCCTTGAAGGTCTTGGTCTTGTCGTAGAAGGCCTGGATCCGGTCGGCGATCTGCACGGCGGTCAGTCCGCCGGGAGCAGCCGGCGGGGGCGCGGGAGCCGGCGGAGCGGCCGGAGCGGGGTCGGCCGAGGCGGAGGGCAAGGCGCCGAGCGCCGTGAGGGCAGCGATACCGGCGAGGAACGTGCGACGAGCGAAGTGCATGGCTTGAACCGTCCTACGCTGGAACGGACGTTGTTCTTGCAGCTTACACCCCCACTGGCAACACCGTTCAGCGTCGCTGGAAACGCTGGCGCGCCCGGGCCGCCTGGAGGGCCTCCGCCAGCGGCGCCGCCCGCAGGTGCGTGATGGCGAGCGCCAGGGCGTCGGCGGCGTCGGCCGCCGGCAGCGCATCCAGCGCGAGCTGCGCCCGGACCAACATTCCGACCTGACGCTTGTCCGCCTGACCGTGACCGGCGACCGTGCGCTTGACGCGAGCCGGCGGATACTCCGCGACCGCCACGCCGGCTCGAGCCAGGCAGAGGAGCACGACACCGCGCGCGTGCCCGAGCTTGGCCGCGGCTTGCGCGTCCTTGTGGAAGAAGAGGGACTCGACCGAGCCCACGTCGGGGCGAAAGCGCTCGATGACCACCGAGAGCTCGCGCTCGATGGCGGCCAGGCGGTCGGCGAGCGGCGCGTCGGTATCCGTGGCGATCACGCCGTGGGCGCGATGTTGGATGCGGCTTCCCGCGCGCGACACGACGCCCCAGCCGAGC
>DASXWF010001284.1:0-2322 GCA_036503835.1 Polyangiaceae bacterium
CACGTGCCAGCGCGGCCGCAGCCCTCCGAAGCGGCTTCAGCACCCGACTTAGATCGCCGCCGTCGAAGGCATGCGGGTACGCCTTCGCGAGCTGCTCGGTGACGTAAACCTGAACGTCCAGCGCGGGCTTTCGTAGCCTCAGCGCCTGTAACGTTTTTGTACCGTTCCCCCGGTCCCGCTCGCCCCGTTTCGCCCCGTTCGACTGAGCTTTACTCGAGCTTTTTGAGCTGTTCTCCCCGACGTCAGACGCTGGATTGCCTTTTAAATCCCCTGCGTCTGCCTGTTCCGCCAAGGGGCCATGCGTTGACTGTAACGTTTTTGAACTGGACTCGAGAAGAGAGCCGAGCTGGGTAGCAGTCAACTGACCGTACACCTTCCGCACCATTGCGTCGCTTTTGTGGCGGAGAAACCGGCCCACATTGCGCTGATCGGCGCCCGCCGCGATGAGCCATGAGGCTGCCGTCCGGCGGAGGTCCTTTGGGCTCAGGTGAGGGATGCCGGCGCGCTTGCACGCCTCGCCGAGACCCTTCGACGCGCGGGGCCACGAGATGGGCAAATGGGGGCGAGCGAAGTCGAAGAGCTCCTGGACGTGCGGCAGGATCGGGATCTCGTCGTCGCGCGTCTCGGTCTTGGTCCCACGGATGCGAACGACGTTTCGCGCCGCGTCATAGTCGGTTGGCAGGGCCCGCTCCACGTCGCCCACGTCGGCAGCGGTAGCGAGGACGAACCCGACCCAGGCTCGCTCGGTGTCGTCCCGAAGCGCGTCCCAGAGCTTGGGCAGGTCAGCCCGGTCCAAGGTCCGCTTGACCGGCACGTATTCGGACGAGAAGCCGACCGGGAGGATCTGGTCGAGGGTCCCGTGGAAGGCTCGGCCGCGCTTAGCATGGCGGAGGATCTGTCGGAGCCCGGTGAGCTCTCGCGCGATCGTGTTGTTCTTCGCGCCCTCGCTCGAGCGGGTCTTGATGTACTCGTCCACGAGCTCAGCCGTGATGCGTACGAGCGGAAGGTCCGCGCCCCACAGGCGTACGAGGTGGCCAAGCTTGACCTCGTACATGTGCACCGTGCCGGCGGCACGCTCCGAGCGCTTCTTCTCGAGCACCTTCAGGACCCAGTTCCCGAGCGTCGCGGTGAGCGAGGCTGCGTAATCGGGATTGGCGGCAATCTTTTCGCGCTCGGCACGCCAGACTTCGGCCGCCTTCGGGTCGCGACAGCGGGTGGAGCACTGCGCCTTGGTGACGGGATCGCTACGGACCCAGATGACACCGCCGCGCCAGTAGTATCCGCGCTTGAGTTTCGCTCCCATTCTTCCAGCCTCTCTTCAGGGATTCGCAGCAGGTCTTTTCCGACGTAGAAAGCGCCACCGGCTGCGCGCATGATTCGGTGAGCCTGACGGAGCGAGACTCGGTAGCGCTCGGCCACGGCGTGGGGGTCGAGGATGATGCTCACTCCGCCGCCCCATCCCTCAACGCCGCGATCTCGTCGAGGGAGTCGAGGTAGCGGCTCTTCATGTCGAGCCACTTGAAGTGAGCCGCTAGGTACTTCCGCTCAGATTCGCACGCATGCGCCCTGTAGTGGCAAGTCTCGCGGTTTAGACGCGCAGCTTCGCGTTCCGCCCGCTTCCACTTCGCGCGGTAGCTGAGGGCCCAGCCGATGGCGAGGATGAGGGCGATGGTCAGGGTGGGGTCCATCAGCAAATGTCCTCAGGGTTGCCGCCGTGCTCCGCCAGCGCCTCCGCGTGCACCTCGGCTGAGTATGGCCAAGGCGAGACGTTGCAGTGGATGATCGGATCGTACGGGTGTGGATTGCGAGACCTCATCTCGTCAATCTGACGGTTCCACTCCTTCGCGCGCTTGATGGCTGTCTCGTAGTCTGGTTGCGCAATCACGGAACCAGGACCGAGCACGTGGACGCACCAGAGATCGTGTCCCGGAGTGCCGAAGAACAAGTGGGTCGGGTTAGTTGTATTCGGTGAATCGGTCACTTGCCCTCCTTCGCCACGGCCTCGTCGGCGGCGGACCAGTCGATATCCGCGCGCGTCCCATCGATGAAGCTACGCGCCTCGGCATGCTCCTTCGCCAGTTCGAGGCCGCGCTTTACCCCAGCGTTGTGCGCCAGGATGCACATGCGCATGATGACGGGACCCATCTCGTCAGCCAGAAGCTCTCGAGCCAAAGCCTCGGCGTCCGGATCGCGTCGTTCGTCTGCCGGCATGAATTCGCGGGCCGCCTGGAGCATGAACTCGGCTACGTCTTCGGCTTTCATCTCGTCCTCCTCCCCACCACCCGCCTCATCCGCTCCAGCGCCTTGCTCTCGATCTGCTGC
>DASXWF010001285.1:0-2377 GCA_036503835.1 Polyangiaceae bacterium
CAGCTCGCGAGCCACCCCATCTCATCTTGGGGGCCACCCATTCCAACTCCAGCTGCTGGCAGCGTCCCGAGCACCGCCGAAACCGAGCCCCGAAAACGAGCCCCGAAAACCGAGCCCCGAAAACCGAGCCCCGAAAACGAACCCCGAAAACGAGCCCCGAAAACGAGCCCCGAAAACGAGCCCCAGCTCCGTCACGGCATCGCGATGACGAACGTCGTGACCGAGAACGCCGGGATGGTCGCCACGAAGCTGTAGTCCTCGACCGCGACGTCCGGCAGAGCCTCCAGGTCTTCGCTGCGCGAGGTGCGATGGACTTTCACCACCGCGCCGACGCTGCGAAGTGCGGTGAGGTCGAAGGTGAAGGCCTTCGACGCGGTGGTGCTTCCGTTGCGCACGACGACGGCGACGCTTCGATCGTCGGCGCTCACCGCCGCGACCATGTCGGGGTCGTCGATCTCGACGAAGGTCGCGCCGGGCCGGATGTAGCGGCTGAACCCCGCATGCATGTGGAAGCGCTTGAGCGGGGCGAAGCTCTGCTGTCCGTCGTTCAGCGAGATGCTCGCCCAGCTCCTCGCCGGGTCGCCGACCTGCCAGTCGACCCAGGCTTCGGGCTTCAGCTCGCGCAGATCGGTGATGATGCGGCCGGCCATGAAGAGGGCGCTGTCCGTGTCGTCGTTCAGCGTCTGGTTGAGCGGACCCGATTCGGATTGCCAGAGGCGCTTCCCCCGATCGGAGGCGAGCTGCCGGAGCTCGGCGCGGCGGCTGCCGGCGTACGAGTGAGCGTTGATCTGGCTCATCGCCGCGAGGGTGGTCGCGTCGAAAGCGCGGAGGTTATCGTAAGCGTCGTCCATGCTGTTCTCGTCGGACGCGCTCACGGTCGTTTCGGTGAGGCCTTTTTCGGCGAGTTGCTCGGCGACGGCGCGGATGATCGTTTGCTGGTTCGAAGGGGAGAAGTGGCAGCCCTCCTGGCTGCCGTTCGACTTCCACCAGTTGGCGTTCGGCTCGTTCAGCGGCTCGAGCGTGCGGAAGGTGATTCCGTACTCGTCCCGGTAGTGTTCGACGACCTCGGTGAGGTAGTCGGCGAAGGCGCCGTAGGCGTCGTCCTTCAGGTTGTTCGAGCCGTCGCTGCTGCCCGACGCGCAGCCGCTCTTGGTCATCCAGTAGGGGGGCGAGTTCGAGAACGCCTCGAGCACGATGTCCGTCCCGGTTTCGACGATTCGTTGCACGATCGCGCGCTGGTTCGCGTCGGCGTCCCAGTCCCACGTCCCTTCGACGGGCTGGAAACCCGGCATGTCCCGGTGCTCCTGCATGTGGTCGTGCGCCGGGTTCTCGCCTCCGCCGATGTTGTAACGAAAGACGTTGTAGCCGAGGCCTTCGACCGGATCGACGACGGCCTCGACGACGGCATTGCGTGCGTTCGCGCTCCAGCCGCCGACGTGGTTCGCCCACCAGCACAGGCTGGTTCCCCAACCCTCGAAGGTTTGATGGCGAACGGCGGTGTTCACTTTCACGAGCGTCGTGCCGGGCGACGCGGTGACCGTGGGACGCATGCCGCCCGTCCCACCGAGACCGCCCGTCGCCCCGGCGGCGCCGGCACCAGCAAGATTGCCGCCGCGCCCGCTCGCGTCGCCGGCATTCCCGGCGCCACCGCTCGACGCACCGCCCCCTGCAACGCTGCCACCAGCGCCATTTCCGGCGCGCCCGCTCGCGCCCCCCGGGCTGCCCGCAGCGCCGCTCGCAGCTCCCGCGCTGCCCGCCGAGCCTGCGCCGCCGAGCGTGCCGCCCGAAGCTGGATTGCCGCCGTTGCCGCTCGTGCTCGTGCCACCGGCGGCGCCGGCCGACGCCGCACCGGCCGCTCCGCTCTGCCCGTCGGGTGACGACTCTTCGCCGCACGAGGCGATCGCGAACAGCAGCACCACTCCGGTCAGCGCGACGAACCTGCTCTTCATCTTCCTCGGACGGCGGGCGTCCGAGACTTATGCGGTCTCGCGTGCGCGCGTGCAAGCCTTTGCACACTCCGCTCGTGACAGGGAGTGCAGCCCGCTGCACGCGCTCGCCGATCGCCCCTGAATCGAGCGCGATCGCGAATGGCACGGCCGTTGCTGAATTGCGCAGCATGACGACATCACGCTTCCCGATTCGTTCGACCCCCTGGTGCTCGACGCTCGCCCTGGCGATCGCTGCGCTGTCACTCAACGCTTGCGGTGGCGACGGATCCGCGACTTCAGGTTCGGCTCCGGATGCGAGCGCCGGAACGAGCAGTTCGAACGCAGCCGCGGGCTCGTCGGACGGCACGGACGACGCGGGCGCAGGCGGCGACGATCGGGGAAGCGGCGGCAGCAGCGGACAGAACGCCGGCGCTGGCAAGGGCGGCAAG
>DASXWF010001286.1:0-8047 GCA_036503835.1 Polyangiaceae bacterium
CGGCGCGGGCGTCGTCGGTGCACTGCTGGCGAAGGGCGCCGCCGTCGGGATCGTCGTTGCGGGCGCGCTGCACGGAGCCACGCATTGGGGACAGAACGGCGGAGTTCCCGCGCCGAGCACTTCGGTCCGAGTGTCTGCACCGGCGCGGGTTCCGGCCGCGCCCGCCAGCGCAGCCGTGACCAGCGGGACGCAAGCGGATCACGCCGCGCCCCCGCCGCTCGGTTCGGGTGAGCCTGCGAACGCCGTGGCTCCGGTCACGCCGGACCGCGCGCTCTCGGGCACGTCGCGCCAAGAGCCTCCGGCGGGCTCCGAGCCGACACTGCGTGCCGAGCTCCAGCTCATGGGCGCGGTGCAAGCGGCGCTGCGCGACGGTCTGCCCGCGCGCGCTCTCGAGCTCATCGACCGCCACGCCGCGCTGTATCCGCAGGGTCAGCTCGAAAATGAACGGCTCGCCGCCGAAGCGGTGGCCGCATGTCGGAGCGGCGACCGAGCGCGTTCACGGCGGGCAGCCACGCTCTTCCTCCAGCGCGATCCTGCCTCGGCGATGGCCGAGCGCGTGCGAAGCGTCTGCCGGACGGACGGCGGCGGCGACGGGAGGTGATCGGCGTGGCCTCGGCGCCGAAGCGCCGCGAGCCCGCGGGCGGACGACCCGCGGCACCACCGCGGGCTTCCGCTGTGCGCGAGACGTTCCGTGAGGTGCGCTCAATCTCCGAGAACGAGCTGTGCTCTCCGCGAGTCGGCCGCCGCTTCACGTGCGCGAAACGCGCCGGGAGTGAACCCCGTCCAGCGCGTGAACGCTCGGTGGAAGGTGGAGACATTGGCGAACCCGAGCTCCGCTGCGACCTCGCAGATCGAAAACTCCTTCCGGAGCAGCAGCCGCTCCGCCTCCGCTCGGCGCACGTTTGCGGCGATCTCTCGGTAGCTCGTGCCTTCCGCGATCAGGGCGCGCTGCAGGGAGCGCGGGGCCATGCCGAGCTCCCGCGCGACGCTCGAGATTCCGCGGTCGGCTCCGGCGCGCAGCGACTTGCCGACACGTTCGGCGAGCGAGTCGGTTCCCGTGAGCTCGCCTCGGACGCGCTCGGCGTAATTTCGGAGAATTTCGGCCAACGCTTCGTCCGAGCGAGGCATGGGCGCACCGAGAAGAGCGCCGTCGAACCCCAGCTGATCGAGCGCCGCCCCGAACCGGGGCCGCGTCCCGAAGATGCGTTCGAACGGCTCGAGATTCGCGGGCGCCGCGTGACGAAAACTGACGAAGCGCAACGTCCATCCGCGCGGCCCGAAGCGCCGCAAGAAAACCTGGCGCGTGGCCAGCAGGTACTCCGCGAAAGGCCCGGCCGATGGGAGCTTCGGGCCCGTGTGAAGGGTGAGCAACGCGTCCTCACTGTCTTCCAGGGTCCAATGCAGCGCGTCCGTGTCCAAGCGCAGACAATCGATCCACGCGGGCAGCGCTTCCCCGAGCGTTTTTTCGCTGGCCGCCAGATAGTTGGCGAGATCGCAGGGCTTCACGTACTCGGCCGCGCGGAGCGGGAAGTACCGATCGCCGGTGACGCTCAGTACGTGTTCCCAGATTCGGTCGGCCGCCGAGATGGGTATCCTCGCATTCGAGCTCCCCAGCTCGTCCACCGCGATCCCCGCCTCGTCCAGCACCGCGTCGCTCTTGCCCGCCGCGGCGAGCGCGAGCGCGAGTGGTTCGTACATTCGAATGGAAACGCTGGCTTCCCGCACTCGGTATGCTCCCCGTGGCTGCCCTTCTTCGACGATCCATGTGCTTAGTGATCCGGTGGAGCAGGTTTCGTGATCGCGGGGACCTTGCCCGTTCGGCGTACGGGCCCGAATCCGCGCTCTTCTTCGGAGGATTTCGCGTGCGTCGACGCGGCGTCACGACACCGGTGACGGTGGCGCACGATCGCGCCGGCGAGCGCTGCCATGCTAGGAGAGCACGTCGTGCGACGCATCGCGGTCATCGGCGGCGGTCTCGCGGGCCTCACCGTGGCCTTGCGCCACGCCCGCGCCGGCGATCGCGTGAGCGTGTTCGAGGCCGAGCGGAGGCTCGGCGGTCAGCTCTTCACCGAGCGCAGCGCGGGCTTCGCCGTCGAACATGGCGCGGAAGGCTATGTCGCGGGGAGCGCCGCGGTGGCGAAGCTCGCGAGCGAGCTCGGCATCGCGGATCGCGTCGTCGACCAGCTCGTCTTCACCTCTTACGGCTTCGACGGCAAGGACCTGGTGCCGCTCGCAGCGGGCGAGGCCGCGCAGTTTCTTGGATTCCAGGTGCCGTCGCGCGAGCTCGGCAAGGGCATCCGCTCGCTCGCGGGCGGCATGGGCGAGCTCGTGGAGACGCTCGCCGCGCAGGTGCGCGAGACGGTCGACCTTCGTCTCGCGTCGCGCGTGGAGCGCGTCGAGTGTCGCGACACGGGGACGAGGCTCGTCCTCGGCAGCCACATGGAAGGCGTGGACGCCGTCGTGGTCGCCACCACCGCGCGGGTGGCCGCCGCTCTGCTCCAGGACGAGTTCGGAGCGTCGGCCCGGGCTCTCGCGGGCGCCGCCGTCAATTCGAGCGTTACGGTCTCGTGCGCCTACCGGCGCTCGGACGTGGCTCATCCACTCGACGGAACCGGGTTCGTCGTCGCCGAGCACGCGCAAGAAGACGGCCTCCGGGCCTGCTCCTTCAGCTCCTCCAAGCTTCCCGCTCGCGCTCCGCATGACGCCGTCCTGCTCCGCCTCTTCTTCCGTCCGGCCGACCGCGAGGTCGAAACGCTGGATGACGGGGCCTGGATCGGGCGCGCCGAGCGCGGGCTCTCACGGATTCTAGGGCTCCGGACTCGAGCCGAGCGGGCCTGGGTTTCCCGCTGGCCGGATGCGCTGCCGGTCTTCGACGCAGGGCACCGTGAGCGCGTCGCCGAGCTCGAGTCGGTGCTCGCAAAGACCGGCATCTGCCTGGCCGGTTCGGCATTCCACGGAGCCGGGATCGATGCGGCCGTCCGGTCGGCGTTCGCCGCAGCCGAGTCGATCGGACCACCGGAAACCGGTGCGGGAGTGTAGGTGGCGCACTGCGCCAATGCCGCAAAATTACGGGGTTTCCCCGCGTTGCGGCTGCGGAAGGCCGCATGATAGCGTGCGTCACCTACGATGGACGCGATGGAGACGCTGGTTCAGCGCCTGGTCAATAACCCCCACGACCAGGATGCGATCCGGCAAGCGCACGCCTCGGGCCAGCGAGACCCGAAGTCGTACGCGATGCTGCTCGAGAAGGTCGGTACAGCCACAGCGGACCCGGCGTTCGCGTGTCACTGGCTGACCGAGGCGGCGAACGTGTGGTCCGTAACGTTGGGCGACGCCCATCGTGCCGCGCGCGCGCTGATGATCGCGATCGATCGCGACCCGACCCAGCAGACTCCCGCCGAGCGTCTCGGCGACCTCTACCGGGAAAAGGGCGACAGCAAGGCGCTCGTCGCGTTGCTCGAACGGCGCGCCAAGGCGCTGGCCCCGCTGGCCCAGGATCCGAACGTCGCGCAGCAGCTCGCGCAGATCCACGAAGAGCTCGGGAGGCTCTGGTCCGCCGAGCCGCTTTCGCAGCCGAAGAAGGCGATCGAGAACTTCCGGCGGACGGTCGAGCTCGATCCCTCGAGCCAGTTCGCGATCTATTCCCTGCGCGAGCTCTTGAAGGGCTCGGGGCAGCAGGCCGAGGCGATTCCGTACTTCGAGTTGGAGATCAAGCTCGTCGAAGATCGCGAACGCAAGATCGCGTTGCGGCAGGACGAGGGCGAAGTGCGGCGCAGCGTGCGCGACTTCGCCGGCGCGGCTCACGCTCTGCGCGAGGCGCGCGCGCTCGAAGGCGGTACGGATCCGACCCTCCGCCAGCTGCTCGGCACCGTCATCCTCGAATGGGAGCAAGCGGGGACGCGCGTCGGCGCCCAGGACGCGAGCGAGGCCACGCAGCTCTTCGTTTCGCTCGCGGAGGAGTACCCGGGCGAGCACGGCATGAGCTACTCGCTCTGCGCGCTCGAGCTCGAGCCGGGCAACGATCGCGCCGTCCAGCTCGCCATGTACTACGCTGGCGAGCTCGGCCGCCTCGGAGAGGTCGCGCAGCGCGCAGCGGCGTACGTCGGCGCCAACCCGAACGGCCCGCTCGCGGCCGACGCACGTGCGCTCGCGCAGAGCCACGGCCAGCCGATTCCTTCCGCGCCCCCGCAGCGCTCGGCACGCACCTCCGCGCCGGTCGCGCGCACCACCGGTTCGCACGTCCCCGCGGCGGCAGCTCGCGTGTCGGCCGCACCCGCCGCCGCGCCCGAGCAGCCGGTGGATACCGACCAGGTGGCGGCGCTCATCGACCAGGCGCAGGCGCTCGCGCGCAAGGCGCGCAAGAACGACGCCGCGCAGAAGTACCGGGAAGTGCTGGCGCTCGAGGCGTCGAACCTCGACGCCATCGGCTTCCTCGAGCCGTACCTGAAGCAGCTCCGCAAGTTCGCCGAGCTCCGCGACATCCTGCGCCGAGCGGCCGCGGACGACGGCATCGACATGGAGCAGCGCGTGACCTGGCTCCGCGAGGCCGCGGGCCTCTCCGAGAGTCAGCTGCGCGATCCGAACGGCGCCGTCGCCGCGCTCGAGGCCCTGCTCGAGCTCGATCCGGAAAGCGAAGACGCCCGCTCGAGCCTCAAGCGGTTGCTCGAGCGCGCGCAGCGCTGGGACGACCTCACGCGCGTGCTCGAGCAGGAAGCCGAGCTCATCTCGGACGTCGAGGCGCGCATCACCGCCGAGAAGGGCGTCGCGCGCATCCACGAGCAGAAGCGCAAGGACCCGGTGGGCGCCGGTGAGGCATGGACGCGCATCGCGGCGCTCGTGCCGGAGGACGACTCCGCGCTCGAGACCGCCATCGAATACTTCGAGCGCGGCGGACGCGCGGACCGCGCCGCACAGGCCATCACCGACGCGCTCCCTTCGGTGACGAACGACACCACCCGCGCCGGCCTGCTCGACAAGCTCGGCGAGCTCCGCATCGCGCTCGGCGATCCGGCCAACGCGGGTGAAGCCTTCGCCGAGTCCGCCGCGCTCACCAAGAACGGCGCCACCTGGAAGAAGGCGGAGCAGGCGTTCGCGAGCGCCGAGGTCTGGGAACAGGCCGCGACGGCCGCCGACGAGCGCGCGGAGCTCGCCGACCGCCCGCAGGAGAAGGCGAAGCTCTACGCCATCGAGGCCGCGTACCTGACGCGGGCCGGAGACGAGGCGGCGGCGGTCGAACGGCTCGAGCAGGCGACGGAGCTCGATCCGATCGACGAGGAGCTCGCGCAGGATCTCGAGCAACGCTACGAGACCGCGGAGCGCCTCGAAGATCTCGTGAATTTCCTGGTGCGGCGCGCCGGCCAGCTGCCGGCCGGCTCCGTGCGCTCGGGACTTCGACGGCGCGCGGCCGACATGCAGCGCGACCGCCTCGGCGACGGGGACGCGGCGCGCGAGACGCTGCTCGCCTTGCTCGAGGACGGCGACGATCTCGACGCACTCGGCTGGCTCGCCGACGACGCCGAGCAGCGCGAGGACTTCGCCGCCGCGGCCGACTTCCTGAACCGCCTGAGCAAGGCCGCCACCGAACCCGACCAGCAGGTCACCGCGCTCCTGCGCGAAGCGGCTCTCTACTCGGGCCAGCTCTCGGCGCCCGAAGAGGCGATCAGCCGTTACGAGCGCATCCTCGAGGATCTCGACGCCGATCACGACGAAGCGCTCGAGAAGGTGGCCGAGCTCTACCAGGGCACCGAAAAACACGGAGAAGCCGCGGTCGTGCTCGAGCGCCGGCTCAAGGCGCAACAGGACGACGCGATCCGCCTCGAGGTCGCGAACAAGCTGTCCGACCTGTACGAGGGTCCGCTCGACGACCCCAAGGCCGCCATCCGCGTGCTCGACATCGTGCGCGCGCTCGACCCCGAGGATTTCGGCGCCGTGCAGCGCCTCGCCGAGCTCTGCGAGCGCACCGAGGACTGGCCGCGCGTCGCCGAACACCTCGCGCAGCTGATGGAGGTCGAGGGCGACGAGGACGAGGTCAGCCAGATGACCCGCCGCCGCGCCGAGATCCTGCATCAGAAGGTCGGCAAGGGGGACGAAGCCCTGGCGGCTCTGCTCGAGGTCGCCGATCGCGGCGACGCGCCGTGTCGCGATGAGTACGTGCGGCTCGGCGACGAGCTCGGCTGGAAGGGTGTGGTCGCCGTCAAGCTCGTGGAATGGAACCTGAGCGCGCCGGCGAGCCCGGCCCGCAGCGCGGCGTTGCTGGGCGCGTTCGACCGCTTCCTGGGTGTCGAGCGCAAGGCCGACGCCGCCGCCGTCGGCAAGGAGATCGCTCGCGCCAAGGGCACCGGCGCGGAGTTCGCGAAGCGGCTCGAGAAGCTTGCCGGGGAGCTCACGGATCTCGACGTGCTTGCCGTCGCGCACGACCTCCTGGTTCAGGATCTGACCGGTCCGGCGCGAGCCGAGGAGTTCGTGCGCCAGGCCGAGGTCCTGGTCGACACCGGCCTCGACAGCGAGGCCGCGATTCAGCACGGAGAGCAGGCGCTCACGAGCGTGCCGCCCGCGGAGGTGGAGCCGCTGCTCGCTCGCCTCGCGCAGCTCTGCACCGATCCGGGCCGCATCGTCGAAATCTACGAGCGGCAGGTCACGCGCTGCAAAAACCCCGCCGATCGCCTGGTCGCGCTCGCGCGCGCGGCGCGCATTGCGGCCGAGCACGGCGACTACGAGCGCGCGCGCGGCTTCTTCGACATCGTGCTCGGCTCCGGCGTGCAGGAAGACGCCATCGAGACGCTCGAGACCGCCGCCCGCGCGGGTGACACGGATCGGGGCGAAACGAAGCTCCGGCGCACGCTCGCGGAGTCGCTCGCGGCGGGCGGGCAGGGCGCCAAGGACGGCGGCCGGACTCGCAGCGCGATGCTCGGGCGCGCGGCGCGCATCGCCTTCGAGGACCTCGAAGACAAGGAGCAGGCGTTCGCCTGGATCGGAGACGCCATCATCGCGCACGTGGGCGACGAGCGCCTCGAGCAGCTCGAGCTCTTCGCGGCGGGCGTGGGCGATCCGAGGCGTGCCGAGACGGTGCTCTCGCGCGCCCTCGAGGAGGTGTTCGACGGCCCGCTCGTTCGCAAGTTGCTCGCGCGCCGGGCGTCGATCCGCCGCGATCAGCTCTCCGATCCGGTGGGCGCCGCCGGCGATCTCCGGCGCCTGCACGATCTCTCACCCTCGGACGCGGACGTCGTCGAACAGCTGCTCGGCCTTTACACCGAGCTCTCCGACTGGAAAGGGATGGTTCAGCTCTACGAGGACCAGATCTTGCGCGGCAAGGATCCGGCCGCTCGCGCGGAGCTCGCGCGCAAGGTCGCGCGCCTGTGGGAGGAGAAGCTCGACGATCCGCGCGAGGCCGCCGACGCGTGGCGCCGCGTCCTGCGCATGAAGCAGGGCGACCCCGAAGCCACCGAAGGCCTCGAGCGAGCGAAGGCCGGGATGCTCAAGCGACCGAAGGACGAGCCGCCGACGGAGAGCTCGGTGGACGCGGCACCGGCTCCCGCGAAGGGCGCCGAACCGGCCCCGAAAGCAGCCGAGCCCGCGCCCGAGCCCGTCAAGGCCGCCGAGCCTCCAGCGGTTGATACCGAGAAGACTCCTGAGCCTGCGAAGGTCGAGACCCGGGCCGAGGAGCCGAAGAACGGCAAGAAGAAGAAGGGCAAGAAGGACAAGGAGTCCAAGCCGCCGCCCGCCGCCCCCGAGCCCGACGGCAACGATGTCGATGCGCTGCTCGGTCCGGACTCCACCGCCGCGGCCGAGGCAGCCACGCTCCCGCCCAAAGCATCCGACCTGGCCGATCTCGAAGCGGCTTCGAGCGATCTCAAGCCGGCGGCACCCCCGGCGCCTCCCGAAGAGCCGCCCGTCGTGCCGCCCGTCGCGATGATGAGCGCTCCTCCCGGCAAGCCGGTGCGACTCGCGCCCCCGCCTCCGCCGTCCGGCGCCAGCAGGCCTCCGCCTCCACCGCCGTCCTCGAACCCGAGCCGTCCTCCTCCGCTGCCGGCAGGCGCGCGCGCAAGCC
>DASXWF010001287.1:0-2186 GCA_036503835.1 Polyangiaceae bacterium
TCAGAGGAAGGGGTCAGAGGAAGGGGTCAGAGGAAGGGGTCAGAGGAAGGGGTCAGAGGAAGGGGTCAGAGGAAGGGGTTGGGGGCCGGGAGGGGGCTCGTGGAGCGGTGCTCGCGCACTGCGGTAAGGGTGCGCGACGGACGGCGACGATGGGGGCGGGAGGGCAGTCGTCTCGGACTTTTGAGCGTGCCGGCGTACTCGGCTGAGTCAAGGCGCCTACAGCCGCGGCAAGAATCGGCAAGCGCGCTTTCAGTCGGCCGCGGCTTCGGCCCGGGAAACGCTCGCCTGCTTGGAAACGGCCGAGGCCATGGGCTTCATCGGACCGCTCGATCAACAGCTGGGCGCTACTCTTTCATCGCGTCATCGGCACGCTCGTGCGGCTCATCGAGCCGCGGCGCTGAGCGTGGTCAGGCTAGAGCGGAATATTTCCGTGCTTCTTCGCCGGGTTCTTGTCGCGCTTCGTGCGCAAGAGCTCGAGGTAGGCGGCGAGCCGCCGCCGTGTTTCGCGCGGGGGGATGACTTCGTCCACGAAGCCGAGCTCCGCGGCCAGGTACGGGTTCGCGAAGCGGGCCCGATAGTCGGCCACGAAGGCCGCGCGCGCCGCGTCCGGATCCTGCGCCGCTTCGATCGCCGCCCGGTGCACGACGTTGACCGCCGCGTCCGGTCCCATCACAGCGATCTCGGCGCTCGGGAACGCGAGGTTCACGTCGGCGCGGATGTGCTTGCTGTTCATCACGTCGTACGCGCCGCCGTACGCCTTGCGCGTGATCACCGTGAGCTTCGGCACGGTCGCTTCGCTGAAGGCGTAGAGCAGCTTCGCCCCGTGCGCGATGATGCCGCCGTGTTCTTGCGCGACGCCGGGCAAGAAGCCCGGCACGTCGACCCAGACCACGAGCGGCAGGTGGAAGCAGTCGCAGAAGCGCACGAAGCGCGCGGCCTTCACGCTGGCGTCGATGTCGAGCACGCCCGCGAGCACCGCGGGCTGGTTCGCGACGACGCCGACGGGCCGCCCGTCGATGCGCGCGAAGCCGACGAGCACGTTCTTCGCGAACTCGGCGTGCACCTCGAGGAACTCGCGTTCGTCGACGACGGCTTCGATCACGCGGCGCATGTCGTACGGCCGCTGGCTCTCCTTCGGGACGAGCTCCTCGAGCTCCGGCACCTCGCGGTCGGCGGGGTCCCGGCTCACCCGGCGCGGCGGATCCTCGACGTTGTTGAGCGGCAGGAAGCCGAACAAATCGCGGACTTTTTGCAGGCAGGCGGCGTCGTCGGGGGCCGTGAAATGGCAGACGCCGCTCTTCATCGCGTGCGCCGCGGCACCGCCGAGCGCTTCCTTGCTCACCTCCTCGTGCGTGACCGCGCGGATCACGTCGGGACCGGTGATGAACATGTAGCTCGTGCGCTCCACCATGAAGATGAAGTCGGTGATGGCGGGCGAGTAGACGGCGCCGCCCGCGCACGGACCCATGATGCAGGAGAGCTGCGGGACGACACCGCTCGCGAGCGTGTTGCGCAGGAAGATGTCGGCGTAACCCGCGAGCGACTCGACGCCTTCCTGGATGCGCGCGCCGCCCGAGTCGTTCAAGCCGATCAGCGGCACGCCGGCGCGCAGCGCGTGGTCCATGAGCCGGACGATCTTTTGCGCGTGGGCCGCGCCGAGCGAGCCCCCGAACACCGTGAAGTCCTGCGCGAACGCGCACACGCGCCGGCCGTCGATCGTGCCGTGACCGGTCACGACCCCGTCGCCGGGGATGCGCTCCGCCGCTTCGCCGCTCTGCGAGGTCACGAAGCGGCCCATCTCGACGAAGCTCCCGGGATCGAGCAGCCGGTCGAGGCGTTCGCGCGCCGTGAGCTTGCCCGCCTGATGCTGCTTGTCGACCCGGGCGGCTCCGCCGCCGGCGAGCGCTCGCTGGTCGCGGGCGTCGAGCTCTGCGAACGGCGGCGGCTTCTCGCTCATCGAGTGCGAGACGATAGTACGACCGCAAGACTTTCGCGGCGCTGATCGCGTAGGCTGGCGGGATGGTGGCTCGAGGCCGGTCGGGAGCGCTGGTGGCGCTCCTCGTGCTCGGAGCGCTCGCGCCGGGCGCCGCGCGAGCCGCGCCGCCGGAAGGCGACCGGTCGTCGATCGAGGCGCCCGAGCCGAGCGCGCCGGTCCCGCCCGCGCCCGCGCCGGTCCCGCCCGCGAT
>DASXWF010001288.1:0-6772 GCA_036503835.1 Polyangiaceae bacterium
TGGTCGAGAGCGCGGAGCAGGCGCGCGAGCTCTGCTGGATCGCGCGAGCGGACGAGGAACTCCTCGGCTCGGCGAGCCGCCCGATCGTCTTGCTCGAACGGCGCGCGGAGGCGAACGTCGCGCCCGAAGTCGCGCCGGGCAGTCCGTGGCTCGGGGTCATGCTCGCGTACGCGCCGCTCCAGCACCTGCTCTTGCGCGACTTCGGCGCGCCGCTCGTGATGACAAGCGGCAATCTGAGCCATGAGCCGATCGCGCATCGCGACGACGACGCGCGCGAGCGCCTGAGCCAGATCGCCGACGGATTTCTGACGCACGATCGGGCGATCGAACGGCGCTCCGACGATTCGGTCGTGCGCGCGTTGCCCTCCGGGAGGCTCACGTTGCGCCGCGCGCGCGGGATGGCGCCGGAGCCGCTGCGCCTCGCGGAGTCGTTGCGGCGCCCGCTGCTCGCCCTCGGCGGCCAATCCGCGGTGTGCTTCGCGCTCGGGCGCGAGCAGCACGTGTTCCTGAGCCACCACATCGGCGATCTCGACGATCACGCGGCGCACCGCTCGTACGTCGAGGCGATCCGCGAATACACGGAGCTCTTCCGGATCGAGCCCGAGCTCGTCGTTCACGACCTGCATCCCGACTACGCCTCCACCATGCTCGCGCGCGCTCTGGCCGCCGAGCGCGATCTGCCCGCGTTCGGCGTTCAGCATCACCACGCCCACATCGCCGCCGTGATGCTGGAGCACGGGCTCGAGGGTCCGGTGATCGGCGTGGCCTTCGACGGCACGGGGCTCGGCAGCGACGGCACCATCTGGGGCGGCGAATTCTTGATCTGCGATCGCGGCTGGTTCGAGCGAGCCGCGCACCTGCGCGCGGTCCCGATGCCTGGAGGCGATCGGGCCGTGCTCGAGCCCTGGCGCATGGCCGTCGCCTACGCCCGCGACGCGGGCCGGAGCAGCGAAGGGCGTTTCCCCGAGCTCGAGAAGGAGCGGCGCCTGGTCGAGAAGCTGATCGAGCGCGGCGCGTTCTGCCCGAAGAGCAGCGGGGCCGGCCGCCTGTTCGACGCGGTCTCGGCGCTCGCGGGCGTCTGCCTGCGCTCGCGCTACGACGGGCAAGCGGCCATCGAGCTCGAGTGGGCTGCCGCACGCTCGGTCGCCGACGGTTGCTACGACTTCACGATCGGCCCCGGCGCCGACGGGGGAGCCCAGATCGACACGCGGCCGCTGTTCGCGGGCGTCATGGACGATCTCGCGCGTGGCGCCACGGCGGGCGAGGTCGCACGGCGCTTCCATCGCACGCTCGTGGCGCTCGTGGTGGCCGCCTGCGAGCGGCTGCGCGAGGACTACGGGCTCGAGCGCGTCGTGCTCGGCGGCGGCGTGTTCGCGAACGCCCTGCTCGTGGAGGGGCTTTCGCAGGCGCTGCCCGAGCGGGGATTTTCGCTGTACCGGCCGGAGCTCCATCCGCCCGGCGACGGCGCGCTCGCTCTCGGGCAGCTGGCGATCGCCGCTGCGGTCGAGCGGGTGAGCTCGGTGCCGGGTGAGTCGCGCGCGCCGGAGTCGATCGCGGCAGGGGACGAGCCGGTATGTGCCTGAGCGTTCCCGGCCGCGTCGTCGAGCTACGGAACGACGGCGAGCTGCCGATGGGGAAGGTCGACTTCGGCGGCGTGGCCCGCGAGGTCTGCCTCGCCTACGTGCCGGACGTCCGGATCGGCGAGTACGTGCTCGTGCACGTCGGTTTCGCGCTGTCGAAGCTCGACGCGGGCGAGGCCGAGCGCCTGCGCGCGCTCCTGGAAGAGCTCACGGGCGCGGACCTCGGAGGCGAAGCGTGACGAGCGCGGGCGCGGACGAGCGCGAAGCGGCCGAGCGCCTGGCGCGCGCCATCGCGCGCCGCGCCACGCGCGCCTGGCGCATCATGGAAATCTGCGGCGGACAGACGCACGCGATCGTCAAGCACGGAGTGGATCGCATGCTGCCGGAGAGCGTCGAGCTGCTTCACGGGCCCGGCTGTCCGGTGTGCGTCACGCCGCTCGAAATGCTGGACCGCGCCCACGCCATCGCCGCGCGGCCCGACGTCGTCTTCTGCTCGTTCGGCGACATGCTGCGCGTGCCCGGCTCGCACGGCGACCTTTCGTCGTTGAAGGCGCAAGGCGCCGACGTGCGCGTCGTCTACTCGCCGCTCGACGCGCTGGCGCTCGCGGCCAAAAATCCCGCGAAGAATGTGGTGTTCTTCGCGGTCGGTTTCGAGACGACCGCGCCCGCCAACGCCATGGCCGTGAAGCTCGCGCGCGCGCGCGGGCTCGAGAATTTCAGCGTGCTGGTCTCGCACGTGCTCGTGCCGCCGGCGATCAGCGCGATCTTGGAGGATCCGGCGAGCCGCGTGCAGGCGTTCCTCGGCCCCGGGCACGTGTGCACCGTCACCGGTCTCGGCGAATACGAGGCGCTCGCGTCGCGTTTTCGCGTGCCGATCGTCGTGAGCGGGTTCGATCCGCTCGATCTGCTCGAGGGCATCCTGCTCGCCGTGGATCGCCTGGAACGGGGGGAACCCGGCGTGGAGAACCAGTACGCGCGTTCGGTCCGGCCGGAGGGCAATCCGCTTTCGCGCGCCGTCATCGACGAGGTCTTCGACGTGTGCGATCGCAAGTGGCGCGGCATCGGGCTCTTGGCGAAGAGCGGGCTCGCGCTCCGGGACGAGTTTCGCGCCCACGACGCGCTCCGCCGTTTCGAGCTCGGGGCGCTCGAATGCGACGAGCCTGCCGCGTGCATCAGCGGCCAGGTGCTGAAAGGCTTGAAGAAACCGCCGGATTGCGCGGCGTTCGGGCGCGAGTGTACGCCTCGCTCCCCGCTCGGCGCGACCATGGTCTCGAGCGAGGGCGCCTGCGCCGCGTACTTCGCCTACGGCCGTGCGTTCGTGCCCGCCGAACGCCTGACGACCGCGGTTTCGGGGGGCGCGGCGTGAGCGTTTTCGACGCGAGCTGCCCGCTCCCGATCGAGACGTACGAGCGCATCGTGCTCGGGCACGGCAGCGGCGGACGCATGAGCGCGGAGCTCATCGAGCGCGTCTTCCTGCCCGCCTTCCAGAGCAGCGTGCTCGACGAGCTCGAAGATCAGGCCCTGCTCGCCGTGCCGGGCGCCCCGGGCGTGCGGCTCGCCGTGACCACGGACGCCTTCGTGGTGCGCCCGCTGTTCTTCCCCGGCGGGGACATCGGCAAGCTCGCGATCTGCGGGACGGTGAACGACCTGGCCGTCGGCGGCGCGATCCCGCGCGCCGTCACGGCGGCGTTCGTGCTCGAAGAGGGGCTCTTGCTCGCGGATCTCGAGCGCGTGGTGCGATCCATGGCGCGCGCGGCCGCGGAGCTCGGCGTGGAGGTCGTCGCCGGCGATACCAAGGTCGTCGAGCGCGGCAAGGGCGACGGGATCTTCGTGACGACGACGGGCATCGGCTGGGTGCCGGCGGGGCGCAGGCTCTCGATCGCCGACGCCGAGCCGGGCCAGCGCCTGCTCGTCTCCGGCACGATCGGGGACCACGGGATCGCGATCCTGAGCCTGCGCGAAGGGCTCGAGTTCGAAACCGCGCTCGTGAGCGACTGCGCGGGCCTCTCGCACCTGACGCAGGCGATGCTCGAGGTTTACCCGAGCATCCGCGCCATGCGCGACCCGACGCGGGGCGGGCTCTCGGGCGTGACCCAGGAGCTTGCCACGCGCTCGGACGTGGGCGTCGTGCTCGACGAACGCGCGCTGCCCGTGCGTTCCGAGGTGCGGGCGGCCTGCGAGCTCTTCGGGCTCGACCCGCTGTACGTCGCCTGCGAGGGTCGCCTGGTCGCGGTGGTCCCCGCCGAGGACGCCGAAGGCCTGCTGGCGCTGATGCGCGCGCACCCGCTCGGGCGCGACGCGGCGATCGTCGGCGAGGTCGTGGCGGAGCACCCCGGAGTGGTGACGATGCGCTCGCGCTACGGAGCGGAACGCATCGTGCCGCAGCTTTCGGGAGAGCAGCTGCCGCGCATCTGTTGAGGACGGTCGTGCGAGGAGGAAGATGACGGACTCGACCCCAGCAAAAGCACGCAACTTGCCCGGTTCGGCGCGCGTCTCCGAAGTGACCGTGCTCTGGATCACGCAGGGCCTCGGCTGCGACGGCGACACGATCTCCATCACCGCCGCCACGCAGCCGAGCCTGGAAGACCTCGTGCTCGGCGCCATCCCCGGCGTGCCGAAGCTCGTCCTCCACCATCCGGTGCTGTCGCGCTCGCAGGGTGGCGACGACTTCCTCGCCCCCTTCCGCGCCGCGATCCGAGGCGAAATCGAGCCCTACGTCCTCGTCGTCGAAGGCTCGATCCCGAACGAGAAGATCAAGACCGAAGGCTACTGGGCCGCGTTCGGCACGGACACGGACGGGCAGCCCATCACGACCTGCCGCTGGATCGATCAGCTTGCCCCCGGGGCCGCGGCGATCGTCGCGATCGGCACCTGCGCCACCTACGGCGGCATCCACGCCATGGCCGGCAATCCGACCGGCGCGATGGGTCTCCGCGACTACCTCGGTCACGACTTTCGCTCCAAGGCGGGCCTGCCCATCGTGAACGTGCCCGGCTGCCCCGTTCAGCCGGACAACTTCATGGAGACCCTGCTCTACCTCCTCTACCAGCTCGCGGGTCTCTCACCGCCGATCGCGCTCGACGACGCGGGGCGCCCGAGCTGGCTCTTCGGCGCGACGCTGCACGAGGGGTGTGACCGCGGGGGGTACTACGAGCAGGCGGATTTCGCCGAGGAGTACGGCAGCGAAAAGTGCATCGTGAAGCTCGGCTGCTGGGGGCCGGTCGTGCACTGCAACGTGGGCAAGCGCGGCTGGATGGCGGGCATGGGCGGCTGCCCGAACGTGGGCGGCGTCTGCATCGGCTGCACGATGCCGGGTTTCCCCGACAAATTCATGCCGTTCCTGAACGAACCCCCGGGAGCGATCATGTCGTCCTCGGCGGTCGGCATGTACGGGCGCACCGTGCGCGCCCTCCGCTCCTTCACGCGCATGTCGCTCAACAAGGAGCCCGACTGGCGCAACAACTCCGAGACGCTCACGACCGGCTACACGCCCACCACGTACGGCAAATGACGTTCAGGAATTCCGCAGCATGACTTCACCGCCCTCTCCCGAGCTCGTCGACATGTCGTGGGATCCGATCACGCGCATCGTCGGCAGCCTCGGCATCCACACCAAGATCGACTTCGGGACGAGGCGCGTCGTCGAGTGCCGTGCGACCTCGTCGATCTTCCGCGGCTACAGCATCTTCATGAAGGGCAAGGACCCGCGCGACGCGCACTTCATCACGAGCCGCATCTGCGGCATCTGCGGCGACAACCACGCGACCTGCGCCAACTACGCGCAGAACATGGCGTTCGGGGTGAAGCCGCCGCACATCGCCGAATGGATCGTGAACCTCGGCGAAGCCGCCGAGTACATGTTCGATCACAACCTGTTCCAGGACAACCTGGTCGGGGTCGACTTCTGCGAGAAGACCGTGAAGGAGACCAACCCGGGAGTCTGGGAAAAAGCCACCCGGACCGCGGCGCGCGGCGAGGCGCTGCACGGCTACCGCACCATCGCCGACATCATGAAGGCGCTGAACCCCTTCGAGGGCGTGTTCTACCGGGAAGCGCTCGCGATGAGCCGGCTGACGCGCGAGATGTTCTGCCTGATGGAGGGCCGGCACGTCCATCCGTCGACCCTCTATCCGGGCGGCGTCGGGACCGTGCCGACGCACCAGCTCTTCACCGACTACCTCGTGCGCCTGATGAAGTACGTGGAGTTCATGAAGCGCGTCGTGCCCCTGCACGACGACCTGTTCGATTTTTTCTACGAGGCCTTGCCGGGTTACGAGGAGGTCGGCCGGCGTCGCGTGCTGCTCGGCTGCTGGGGCGCCTTTCAAGATCCCGACGCCTGCGATTTCACGTACGCGAACATGGCGAGCTGGGGCCGGCGCATGTTCGTGACGCCGGGCGTGATCGTGGACGACGAGCTCGTCACGACCGACCTCGTCGAGATCAACCTGGGGCTGCGCATCCTGCTCGGTAGCTCGTTCTACGACGATTGGGCGGGTGGCGAGACGTTCGTGAAGCAGGATCCGCTCGGCAATCCCATCGACCAGCGGCATCCCTGGAACCAGACCACCATCCCGCGCCCGCAAAAGCGTGATTTTGCAGGGAAATACAGCTGGGTGATGGCGCCGCGCTGGTTCGACGAGCGGAGCGGCGCCTACCTGCCGCTCGACACCGGTGGCGGCGCGCTCGCGCGGCTTTGGGTGACCGCGCGCGCGAAGCTGGTCGACATCGGGTCCGTGAAGGCGACCGGCGACGGCGTGTCGATCGCGCTGCCGAAGACGGCGCTCCTGCCGGAGTGCGAGCTCTTCTGGCGCGTGCCGAAGTGGAGCAACGCGCTCGAGCGCAACCGCGCGCGCACGTATTTCCAGGCCTACTCGGCCGCCGTGGCGCTCCACTTCCTCGAACGCGCGCGCGCGGAGCTCCACGCCGGCCGTACGCGCACCTGGAGCGATTTCCAGGTTCCGGACGAGGCGATCGGCTGCGGTTTTCACGAAGCGGTGCGCGGCATCCTGTCGCATCACCTGGTCGTGAGAGACGGGAAGATCGCGAACTACCATCCGTATCCGCCGACGCCCTGGAACGCGAGTCCCCGCGATTCCTTCGGCACGCCGGGTCCGTACGAGGACGCGGTCCAGAACATGCCGCTCTTCGAGGAGAACGGTCGCGACACGTTCAAGGGCGTCGACATCATGCGC
>DASXWF010001289.1:0-2047 GCA_036503835.1 Polyangiaceae bacterium
GGAGTTCAAGGAAACGCTGGTCGAAGCGAGCGTCACCGTCGTCGGCACCAAGACGAGCGCGCTCACCGACGTCGAAGGCCGTTTCCGGCTCGAGCTGCCGCCCGGCACCTACAGCCTGCGGGTGTCGTACGAGCTGCACAAACCGGCTCGCATCGACGACGTCACCGTGCAGGCGGGTCAGGTCCTGCGCGTGGATATGCCGCTGAACCCGGACAAGGACGCCGTGGACGTGTTCGAGGTCGTCGAAGAGGCCGACAAGACGTCGCTCGAAGGGCTGATTTTGGCCCGGCAGAAGGCGAACGTCGTCGGCGACAGCGTCGGCCGCGCCGAGATCTCGAAGACGCCGGATCGGAACGCCGCACAGGCCGCGCAGCGCGTGGTCGGCGCGACCGTCGTGGGCGGGCGTTTCGTCTACGTGCGCGGCCTGGGCGAGCGCTACACCAATGCGCTCATCGACGGGGCACCGTTGCCCAGCCCGGAGCCGGACCGCGCGGCGGTTCCGCTCGATCTGTTTCCGACGGGCGTACTCAACAGCATCACGATCGCGAAGACCTTCACGCCGGACTACCCCGGTGACTTCGCGGGTGGCTCGGTGCGCATCGAAACCCGCGAGATCCCGAAGGAGCCGCTCTTCCAGCTCTCGGCCCGCGCCGGCTACAACACGAACAGTACGGGCCGGACGCGCCTCGACTACCGCGGCGGCGGCACCGACTGGCTCGGCATCGACGACGGAACCCGCGCCCTACCCGAAGGCTTTCCGAGCGAGTTCATCGGCGACACGTATCCGCCGGAACAGCGCACGCAAGCCGGACGCGCCCTGAACAGCTACATGAGCACCCAGGACAAGGGCACGCCCCCCGATCACAGCTTCGGGGTAGTGGCCGGCAACGGCTGGGATCTCGGCAACGATCGCAAGCTCGGCGCGATCGGAGGCGTGAGCTGGGGCCGCGGCTACACCGTGCGCCGGGGAGAAATCATTCGGGTGCTCACGCCCGCGCAGCCCGGTGAGGACGAGTATCACGTCGCGCGCGACTACGTCTCGACGGTCGGGAACATGAACGTGAACTGGGGTGCCTTCGGCAGCCTCACGTATCGTTTCAACCCGCGGCACCAGCTCTCACTCACGGGCCTACGTTCCACGCTGGCGGACGACCGGACGCAGGTCATCACCGGTACTCACGACGTGCGCGAGGCGAACATCTACGCGACCCGCCTGCAGTTCGTCACGCGCGCGCTCAACATGGGACTGCTGCGCGGAGAGCACCGCTTTCCCGAGCTCGACCACGCGGAGCTCGACTGGAACCTCGCGCTGTCGAGCGCCGTCCGCGAGGAGCCCGATCGGCGCGACACCGTCTGGCAAGACGGCCGTTCGACCCCGGAACAGAGGTACGCCTTCGCCAACGCCAACGACAGCGGGCGGCATTTCTATGCCGATCAGACCGAGCGTCAGTACGGCGGCGGGCTCGACTGGACCCAGCCCATCGGCGCCCGCGACTCCAAGCTGAAGGGCGGCGGCTTGTTCAGCCTACGCAACCGCGACTTCTGGTCGCGGGCGCTGACGATCGGGACTCGTCGCGGTGCTCAGCCGAACACCCATTCCGTCTTGAGTTGCCCTTCCGGTGACATCGACGCCTGCAACGACACCTTGTTCGTGCCGGAGAACATCGGGCACGAGGAGCAGCATGCACTCGAGCTCGCGGAGACACGCACGGACGGCGATCAGTACAAGGCCAAGCTCAACGTCTTCGCCGGCTACCTGATGACGGACCTCGGGCTGTCCGGCGATCTCAGGATCTTGCTCGGCGAGCGCGTCGAGTACACGTATCAGACGATCGAAGCCACCAATCAGAACGGCGTATTCGATCCGGATCTGAGTGCGCGCATCGCGCAGACCGATCTCCTGCCGGCCGCGACGGCCACCTACAGCATCACGACCAAGTCCAAGCTGCGCGCGGCGGCCACACGCACGCTCGCGCGCCCGCAGCTTCGAGAGCTTTCTCCCTTCACCTACCAGGACTACTTCGGCGGGCGCGTCGAGGGCGGCAAC
>DASXWF010001290.1:0-4470 GCA_036503835.1 Polyangiaceae bacterium
GCAGGTCGCGATCGCTCCCGCGAGCGCCGAGAGGCACGGCAGCACGCACTCGAACGCCTCGAAGATCGGCCGCTTGTCCTCCTGCAGGTCACGGCCGTACCCGAACGCGAGGCTCTTCTCGAGCGCCAGCAAGCTCGTGACCGTGCCCATGAGCCGCGCGGCGCGCCCCCGCACGAGCTCCGCCACGTCGGGGTTCTTCTTTTGCGGCATCATCGACGAGCTCGTCGAAAATCCGTCGCTCAGGCTCACGAACCCGAACTCCTGCGTCGACCAGAGCACGAGCTCCTCTCCGATGCGCGACAGGTGGACGCCGAGGATCGCGAGCGCCGAGGCGATTTCGATCAGGAAGTCGCGGCTGCCCGTGGCGTCGATGGAATTGCGGGTCGGGCGGGCGAAACCGAGCTCGGCGGCGACGCCCGCGCGGTCGAGCGGAAAGCCCGTGCCCGCCACGGCGCCGGAGCCGAGCGGGGATTCGTTCGTGCGCTCGAGCGCGTCGGCGAGCCGGCCGCGGTCGCGATAGAGGAGCTCCTGCCACGCGAGCAGGTGATGCGAGAGCCGGCTCGGCTGCGCGCGCTGCAGGTGCGTGTACGCCGGCATGAGCGTCTCGAGCTCCGTTTCGGCGCGATCGATCAGGACGCGGGCGGCTTCGTCGAGCGCAGCCAGCACTTCCCTACCCCGGCGCAGGCAGAACAGCCTGAGGTCGGTCGCCACCTGGTCGTTGCGGGAGCGGCCGGTGTGGAGCTTGCCGCCCACGGCGCCGATCAGCTCGACCAGCCGCGACTCGATGTTCATGTGAACGTCCTCGAGGTCGCGGCGCCAGACGAACTCGCCGGTCTCGATGTCGCGCGCGATGCGCTCGAGCCCCTCGACGATCGCGTCCGCCTCGGCCGCCGCAATCACGCCGGCGCGGCCGAGCCCGCGCGCGTGCGCGATCGAGCCCTGGATGTCCTCGCGCCAGAGCTCGGAGTCCACGTCGACGCTCGTGTTCAGACGCTCCATCGCACCGTCGAGCTCGCCGGGCAGCCGGCCACCGCGCGCACTGGTCATTTTCGGGTACCTACCGCCGCTCGGCGGCGAAATCACGCAGAAAACACGCCGTCCAGCGCGCCGGCTTCGATCGCTTCGAGGCGTGCGAGGAAGCGGCGGTAGTCGCGCAGCGGCGGCGTGCCGGGCGGCGCGCGGAGCTCGAAGTCGGTGATGCGTGAGGTGACGAAGCGGAGGCAGGCGAGCGGGCCTTCGGTGCGGACGGCGCGACGCTCCGCGGGCGAAAGCGGCCGCACGCTCTCGTAGCCCGTCACCAGCGCTCGCGCGTGGTCGAGCTCGAACGACGAACGGTAGCACCAGGCGGCGATCGTCACGAGCAGGTCGTAGACGAACGGCCCGTGAGAGACGCTCTCGAAGTCGAGCAGCGCCGCGATGCGCCCTTCGTGCCAGAGCACGTTGTCGCGGAAGAGATCGCCGTGCACGATGCCCGACGGCAAGCCCGGATCGCGCTCCTGCGTGAGCCGCGCGTAGAGAGCCCGCGCTCGCTCCACGTCCCGCAGGAGCTCACCCTTCGCGCCGCTCGCCCGGACACGCGCGAGGCGCTCCAGCATGTCTGCCGGTCCGAAACGTCCGGGACCGAGCCGCGGCGCGCCGGCGGTCGCCCCGTGGACGCGAGCGAGCGCCGCGCCGAGCGTCCGGCAGGCCTCGGCGGAGACCCGCTGAAGGCACAGACTCTCCCCCGCGATCCAGGGGAACAAGGCGAACGGCTTGCCCGCGTGCTCGGGGAGCGCCTCGCCCGCGAGCGGCAGCGCCGCCGGCACGGGAACACCCGCCCGGGCGAGCACGCCGAGCAGCGCGAGCTCGCTCGCCGCCCCGGCCGGGCCTTGCTCTTCGTAGAGGCGCGCGAAATAGACGCCGCCGTCCCGGGCCGTCACGCGAAAGTTGGAGTTCACCGATCCGAGCGAAAGCGCCTCGAGACGCTCGATTTCGATCCCGAAGGCGAGCCCGAGGGTTCGAGCCTCCGCGAGCGAAAGCGGCGTGAGCAGCGCCATCAGCTCTCGTCGTCGCGCCGCGGGCGGCGGTTGCAGTCGAGGATCTGCTTTCGCACGCGCACCGCGTCGGGGGTCACCTCGATGAGCTCGTCGCGATCGATGAATTCGAGAGCGGTGTCGATCGTGAGCAAATGCGGCGGCGAGAGGATCACGTTCTCGTCGCGGCCGGCGGCGCGGATGTTGGTGAGCTTCTTTTCGCGCGTTGCGTTCACGTCCAGGTCGTTCGGCCGGTTGTGCTCGCCGATCACCATGCCCTCGTACACCTCCACGCCCGGGCCGATGAACAGCACGCCGCGCGGCTGCAGGTGAAAGAGCGCGTAGGGCGTGGTCGGGCCGCGCCGATCGGCCACGAGCGCGCCGTTCGGCCGGCGCAGCATCGGGCCGGCGTAGGGCTCCCAGCCCTCGAACAGCGAATTCAAGAGGCCCATCCCGCGCGTCTCGGTGAGGAACGCCGAACGGAACCCGATCAGCCCGCGCGACGGCACGAGGTACTCGATGCGGGCTCGCCCGAAGCCGAGGTTCGTCATCTTGACGAGCTTGCCGCGGCGCTCGCCGAGCCGCGTCGTGACGACGCCCACGTACTGCTCGGGCACATCGACGCTCACGCGCTCGATCGGCTCGGAGGCCACGCCGTCGATCTCGCGCACGACGACTTCCGGCATGCCGAGCGCGAACTCGTAGCCTTCGCGGCGCATGGTCTCGGCCAGCACCGCGAGCATCAGCTCGCCCCGGCCGTACACCACGAAGGTGTCGGGCTCCGGCGTGTCTTCCATGCGCAGCGCGAGGTTTCTGCGCGACTCCTTCTCGAGCCGGTCGCGCAGGTGCCGCGACGTGACCCATTTTCCGACCCGCCCGGCGAACGGCGACGTGTTCACGACGAAGCGCACCTTGATGGTCGGCTCCTCGACGTGAATGCGCGGCAGCGGCTCGGGCTTCTCGGGCGAGGCGAGCGTGTCGCCGATCTGCACCTCTTCGAGACCCGCGACGGCGACGATGTCGCCCGCTTCCGCGGACTCGACCTTCACGCGCCGCGGCCCCTCGTAGCCGTAGAGGGCGCTCACGCGTGCCGGACGGCCCCCGCTCGCTGCGACCAGGTGCACGGTCTGGCCGACCTCCACGCGTCCACGCCAGACGCGCCCGATGCCGAGCCGCCCGACGTACTCGTCGTGCTCGATGTTGTGCACGAGCAGCTGGAGCGGCAGCGTGGCGTCGCCGCGGGGAGGGGGTACGCGCTCGAGGATCGTCTTGAAGAGCGGCTCGAGGTTCTTGGCTTCGTCGGTGAGCTCCTTCTTGGCGACGCCCGCCTTGCCGATCGCATAGAGCACCGGGAAGTCCGCCTGCGCGTCGCTCGCCTCGAGCTCGCAGAACAGGTCGAAGATCTCGTTCAGCACGGCGTCGGGCCGCGCGTCCTGGCGGTCGATCTTGTTGATCACGACCACGACGGGCAGACCGAGCTCGATGGCCTTGCCGAGCACGAAGCGCGTCTGCGGGAGCGGCCCTTCCGCGGCGTCCACCAGGAGCAGCGCGCCGTCCGCCATCTTCAGCGTGCGCTCGACCTCGCCGCCGACGTCGGCGTGACCCGGCGTGTCGAGGATGTTGATGGTGGTGTCGCCGTGGCGGACGCTGCAGTGCTTCGCGAGGATCGTGATGCCGCGCTCGCGCTCGAGGTCGTTCGAGTCCATGACCCGGTCCATCACCTGCTCGTTCTGGCGAAAGGTGCCGGTCTGGCGGAGCATGGCGTCGACGAGGGTGGTCTTGCCGTGGTCGACGTGAGCGATGATGGCCACGTTGCGGAGATCGAGGCGGGGCATGTGTGGGGCGCGCTCTTAGCAGATAACGGCGCCGCCGCCGGTTTCCGCCCCCACGCAACTCGCCGTGCGCCGGGGCCGACCCTCGGGGATGATGGAAAAAACCGGCTGTTTTCGCGGCTACCTGGCCCTCTTCTGGCTCTCCGGCGCCTGCGCGAGCCCCGCCGCCGCCGGGGCAGGCCCCTTCCGGGAGGGGCGCCTGCCCGCCGCGCTCGCCGCGCTCCGGGCCCGGGAGTCCGAGCTCACCGACCTCCCGCCGGCCGGGCGCGCTCGCTACGCCCTTTCCCGGGGCCTCGCCGAGCTCGGCATGGGCAACGCGCGCGCCGCGTCCGCCTGGCTCTCCGAGGCCAAGCGCGCCGACGCGGCCGACCCCGCCTGCTTCGCCGCCTCGGAGCGCGGCCAGCTGCTCGCCGCCTGGCGCAGCCTCGGGCGGATGCCGGGCGAAACCCCCGCCTCCAGCTCCGCAGTCTTGGCACGATCCGATCACGATCGGCGCGGGCGGCCATAGGCCACGCGACAGAACCGGCGAGGCCGGCGGACGGCTGTCTCTCCGACCTAGATCGGGGTCACTGGCGCCGGTTCACGACGCGGTCGAGCGGGATGGTCTCGTCCCACGCGCTCTCGTG
>DASXWF010001291.1:0-6650 GCA_036503835.1 Polyangiaceae bacterium
GTAGAGGCAGGCCGTTCCGGTGGGCCCGTGAGGGCGGGTACACCGCGGCTGCCTTGGATGCTTGGGATTTCTACGGCGCGAAGGAGGGCAATATCGGTCTCATCGGATTGAGGGGCGGCAAGTTCTTCCTGCGCCTCGGCAGGTTCTCTACGGACGAAGCCGGTCAACAATTCAAGGCGTTCGACGAGATTGGGCTCGACACAGACCACCTCAAACCGAAGGACATCGAGTCGCTGCTCCCGATCCTCGGCCGCTACCGACTGACCCGCTTGGATCCGGCGCGGACCTTCGGATGGACCGAAAAGGAGATGGCCGCGTTTCTCGAGCGCGAGTTTCTCGAGGGTGCGGGCGATGCGTCGGACGAGCACAAGAACGCGCTGAAGGCTCTGGCCGCCAAGGAAGCGCAAACGCTCCTTACCGCCAAGGATTCGGAGCTGGAGGTGTACTTTCTCACCACTCCGAGGACGGAGTTCATCATAGGACCTCGGGCGAAACTGGACCTTCACGAGCTCCGTGATCCCCACGGACTATCCGTCCTGCCTTTGGCGGAGATGGATTTCACGGTCGAAGCCGTTCCTCCGCCGGAACCCCGGGCGCGTCCGCCCAAGCGACCGAGCATGCCGAAACCGGCAGAAGGAGAAACGGACGTCAAGGCTCCGACCTCCGAAGGCGAAGACGTCTTCGGCCGCGGCGAAGCCGAGAGCGGCGAAGGCACCGGTGCTCGACCTCGCAATCGCCGCCGCCCGGTGTATCCACCGACGAAGGGCGATCCCGCCGACATCCGCTGCGAGCCGTTCGAGGGCGAGCCGTCGATCAAGACGCTCGGCGACGACGGGAAGGATCTCGAGCACGCGATCGGCGTCATCGCGTATCGCCTGCAGATCAAGCCCTGCGATTACGCGGGCAATTTCTGCCTGATGGCGGCCGAGATCATCGGCCATCGCGCGGGAGCCGTCGGGAAATTCTCCGCGAACGCGGCGGGGGAGCTACGCAGCGCCGCGGGGGACGGGAACCTCGGATCGGTCGATTTTCGGCTCGCGACGACGGCGGGCATGCACGTGCTCCAGTACCTCGCGGCCACCGTCCCGCTCGTTACGATGTTGCGCGACATGACGCGCGCGGTGCTTCACAAGCCCGAGCACGCGGCGAAGATCAAGGACACGTACCAAGGCGATTCGGTGGGCTGGGAGCACCGCCTGCTGATCGAGCTCAGCGAGTGGATGCGCTGGTCGATCGGCTGGCTGTTCGTCTACGGCTGCCAGCTCACGATGCTCGCGCTCCTGAACACCTCCGCGAAAGAGATCCAGAAGCGCCTCGATCGCTTCGACTCGGGCTACGGCGCCTTCTTCGAAGAGCTCGTGCGCATGATGTTGTTCGACGCGGCCGAGCTCGAGCGCATGGCCGAGCGCCTGAACACTGCGCAAGCCGAGGAACTCGACAGCGGCGGCGCGGTGGCGCGCGAGCTCTTCGCGACCTGGAAGCGCGGGCACCGCCTTGCGGGCGACACGGACGTGCTGGCGGAAGACGCGCTCGAGGGAAAGCTCGAAGATCGCGCGAAGCTCGACAAAGCTTGGGGAGAGCTCGACACATCGCTCAAGGTGACGGCGGAGGCCGCGGGCGAGGCGCAGAGCGAGCCGGGCCCGTCGCCGAACGCGGACAAGATCGTTCGGCGCGGCGAACAGCTCGCGATCGTCGACAAGCAGGGCAAGGAATGGACGGCGGGCGAGCTGCAGCAAGCCATCGCCCTGGCCAGAGGCACGGCCGAGGCGATCGATCCCCTGGTCAAGCAGATCTTCGACCTCCCGGGCACGATGGACCGCTTCAAGGCCGAGCCGCACCGCATCCAGGCGCACGCGCGCGCGCTGCTCCTCGAGATGAAGCTCAAGAACGCGGAGATCACCGCGAAGACGCTGGAGGACGACACGTTCGCGTTCACGCGCGGTCCGCTCGGCGACGAGAGCGGCGGCACGGACCCGCGCTTCATGCACACGCTGACGGGTCTTCACAAGCTCGTCTACGACGAGCTCGCCGGCTCGTTCGCCGGCGACGGCTACTTCGCGCAGGGCCTGGATTCCGTCTTCAACGGGCGGAAGGGCTTCGAGGCGGTCGTCGAGTTCTTCTCGTTCATCGGCTCGGCGCTGCTCGCCGTGCTGTGCCCGCCGCTCGCCATGGTCGTCGACGCCGCGCTCGCCAAGTACGAAATGAGCAAGGCCGAAGAGCTCCGCGACCTACATCGCGCCCTGATCGATCCGGACGTGGTCGTCAGCCAGTTCGAGGTTCAGCTCGGGCTCTTCTTCGCGGAGCTCGGCATGGCGATGGCGACGGTGCCCGCGGCCGGCAAGGTGCTCAAGCGGGGGCTGAGCGCCGGCAAAGGTGTGCTCCAGCAGGGCGTGAAAGCCGGTCTCAAAACGGCCGGCAAGGAACTCGTCGATGACGTCGTGAAGGCCGCGATCAAGGAGCTGAAGGGCGATCTGATGCTGGCGTTCGCGCGCGAGCTCACCCAGGCCTTCGTGATGGACCAGGTGATGAAGGAGATCATCGAGCCGTTCGTCGATGCGCTCTCGGAGAGTCTCGACGCACCCGAGCTCGAGGCCGGCGAGGAGGACGAGCTCGACGAGGCGGACTTCGAGAGCTTGCCCATCCACGAGGACGACGAATGAAGCTGCGGCTCCCCGAGCGCCACGGCATCGACTTGCCGCAACACGTGCGGAAGACTCCGAAGCTCTTGGCCGTGCGGGACAAGCTCGCCGCCCGCTTTCTGAAGGAGGACCCCAACCGCACGCATCCGGATGCGAAGGCACGCGCAGAAGCGCGCGCGCAAGCACGAATCGAGGATCTGCTCGAAACCAGGCTCGCCGAGCACACGGGTAACCGCGGTTTGCGGGCCGGTTCCGCGCTCGATCGCGTCGGTCAAGCGCAGAGCGACGTGATCGGGGGCCTGCTCGGCGTACTCGGCGACAAGGGCGGCAAGGCGCTGGCGCCGAGCGAGCTCGCCAAGCTGCTCAAGAATCTGCGTGACGAGCTGCGTGGCGTCCGTGAAACGATGAAGGACCACACGCAGAAGTCACCCTCGCCCCACTCGGAGGCGGAGCTCAAGCGCTTGCTCGACGAGGTGCGCGCCACCAAAAAGACGCTGAAAGGGAAGGTGCAGGCGACTCCGGAGGCGACGGCGGCGCGCCTGAAGGCCGGGAAGTTCACGCCGGTCGGGGGCGGGCGCTGGCGCAAGCGTTACCGAGGCGGCTTCGTCGAGATGTGGGTCAACGAGAGCGGACATCTCGAGGTTCACTCGGCGCGAAACGGTCAAGGCACCGCGCGGTTCCAGGAGTTCGACGTCATGGAAAAGCCCTACCGTGAAAAGCCGCTCTCGAGTCGCGTCATGCAGGCGCACCACGGCTGCCAGGACGCGCTGATGAAGATCCTGTTCGGCAAGGCCTACGACGGCAGCGAGGCGCCCACGATCTGGCTCCGCGACAGCACGGGTGAATCGCCGCACGGCCGCATCACGCACGAGTTTCAGAACGCCCAGGCCGACGCGCGCAAGGCGAGGCTCAAGCAGCTGGAGACCTACGAGCAGATCCGGATCTGGGCTCGCGAAGATCTGCTCCACGTCGGCGCGTCCGAAAGGTCGATCGCGAAGTATCTCCAGGCCATGGATACCCATGTGCGCAAGATCGTGGAAGCAAACCCGAAGTTGAAGGTCTACATCGGGAACGTCCCGGGCTTCTGATGAGTACGAGCGAAACCATGGCCACGATCCTCGCGAAGCTCGGCACGCGCTGGGATCCGCACGGTCCGCCGAGCAGCAACGCGCTCGCGCATTCCGAAACCGCCATCGGTCGCCGGCTGCCTGCGCGGTTGCGCGAGCTCTACTCGCTCGTCGACGGCGGCATGGTCGAGCCCGTCGAGATCTTCACGCTCGCCGAGCTCCGCGACGTGAATCGGAGCTTGCGCGAACGCTGGCCGGGTCTCGTGTTCTTCGCCGGCGACGGCGCGGACGGCTTCTTCGCCGTCGACGTCGACGGATCGCTCATCGAGCGGGGCTCGGTGTTGTGGCTCGATCGCAGTTCGATCCAGCGCGAGGAGGCGGTCCCGTGCGCGGACGGCGTTCCGGAGCTGCTCGAACGAGTGGCACGAGGCGAAGAACCCTGGCGCGGGCCGAGCCTGGCGGAAGCAGCGCGGCAGCGTGCCTTCGACGCGCTCGACCGTTTCGCCGACCGCTGGACCTCCCGTGGTGCCGGCAAGGACCCCGCGGATCTGCTCCGGACCAAGCGCCGCGTGGGGGTGCGGTTGCCGAGCCCGCTCTCGGAGCTCTTGCAGCGCACGGACGGGCTCTTCATCGAGCGCGCCGGGGTCACGCTCTACGCCGCCGATCGCATCGAGCCCGTCAACCTGCTGGATGACGACGGCTTCCCGTGCGCGCTCTGGATTGGCGAGGACCAAAAGGGGCGCCGCTACGCCGTCACCATCATCGGCTTCCGGGCGCCGGAGGAAGGCTGGGTGGTTCGCGTGGAACCCGGCGGCGACGTCGCCACGGCGCCGCTCCTCGGTTCACTCTACGGCGTGTTGCGAAAATGGATCGACGGTGACGATCCCGAGCCGGTACCCGGCGCGAGTTCGCCGACGTGACGCAGCGAGCGAGCGTATTGCTTTGTCGAGGGGGCGGGGATAGCGTCGGCACCGGAGCGCGGAAGGAGCGCGGAGTCAGGGCGTGAGCGGGCAGAGCTTTCTCGACTACGACAACATCCCGTCCGCGCTGCTTTCGGACGGCGGGTTGTTCACGATCCCGCTCTGGAGCGTCACGCAGATGTCGCTCGGGGAGAGCTACCACCTGCCGCCGCTCGGCTCGGTCGGCGCGCGCGCCATCTCGCCCGTGCACGACGACACGATTCAACTCACCGGCGTCCTGGTCGGGCTCGAACGCTACGCGTGGAAGCTCGCGCTCGAGGGCCTCGCGGAGAGCAGCAAGCGCGGAAGTCCGCTCGCCGCTTACAGCGGCGGCGCGATCACCGGCATCATTCTCGTCACGTCGATGACGATCCGGACGGATTTGCACGTGCAAAGCTTGTCGTTCACGGCTTCGGCTTCGCGGCGGGACACGCTCGACGTCTCGATCTCGATGGTTCACTTGCCGCTGCCCGGCGGCATGGCGAAGCTGCTCGACATCGCGAGCGTTGGTGTCGGTGCCCTCGCCGATTTCGGAGGGAACTAGGGGTGCCGCCCTTTCCCGTCGCCCGCTACCTGGTCCCGGCCCGCACGAACGAAGTTCCGGAGAGCTTCACGGTGCTCGAATCGTCTCTGGGCGGCGGGCTTCCACACAAGGTCGACCTGAGCTCCGGTCTCTCGCTGAGCATCGCGCTCGCGACCGGACTCGCCGATGCCTTCCGCCGCCTGCCCCTCGATACCGTCGTGTCCTCGAGCGAGCCCGAGCTGGCTCCGTTCGCCGAGCTCGACGACTGGGCGTCGGTCGATCCCGTGGCGCGCTGCTCGCTGTTGATCGCCGTCCGCGAGCAAGGTGCGGTCGTCGGCACGTGGCCGCTCGTGGCCGGCGTCACGCGCGTTCTCGGATCGGCCGTGCCGCTGGAGCTCGTCGTCGTTGGGTGGACACTGCGGGCGGGCAACATCGTCGGTTCCGGCGAGTTCGGCTCGTGGCTCGCGCTCGCCTACCGGCGGCTCGATCGCGGGATCGCGCGCTTCTCCCAGCCGCCGCCGCACCCGCACGTGCTGCCGAAGCTGGTGCGCGAGGACAGGTACACGGCCTCCGAGCTCGGCGTCGGCTACCAGCGTGGACGGACGAAGCGCGTCGCCCCGAGAGCCGGAGGGCGCTCCTGATGGCGATGGGGGCGCCGGAGGTGAAGCTCGGGACCAATCCCGGCTACGTCTTCCAGTTCTTCTACGAAACGAACGACGTGCTCGAGCCGAAGCACTTCCTGCAGATCTCCGGGGACGACTACGCCGCGGAGATCGACGCCGTCTTGCCCGGGGGCTTCGGTTCGGGCCGGTACGAGTTCGCGTTCGAGGGCATGACCGACGCCGACCACAAGCTCCTGGCTGCAGCCGAAGGAGGCAAGTTGGTGGTCGCGAGGCTTCACCTGTATTGGCGTGACGCCGACTGGTCGGGCTGGGCGGCTTCTTACTTCGGCGGCATCATCGGGATCGATCAGTGGGTCGGCGGGCTCTCCGAAGGCGAGCTGGCCAAGCAGCTCGTCGCGGAGCTCGCGGTCGTGAACGTGACGCGGCGTCTGGGGGCGAGGCGCTACGAGACCGTGATCAAGGCGCGCGAGCGTGCGTTCGATCACCTGGCTCGCGCCAAGGTTCCGGCAGGCAAGGACGGCACTCCACCGAAGTCTCTGCGTGAGGCCGTGACGCGACTCATCGACGTGTCGAAGCTGCCGCCCGCGACGTGGCACGAAGCTCCCGGCACGAACCTTCAGGAAGAGAAGCCGACGCCCTGGACGGTGGGCGAGTCCGGCACGGCGGCTCTCAAGCGCCTCGGTGAGGAGCTCGAGGCGCGAACCGGCAAGCACGGCCGGGGCATGGTGCTGATCCGTGACGGAGTGATCGAGTTCGGCGTTCGGGACATCGAGAAGCAAAAGGTCGAGGTGTTGAAGCCGCTCACGCTCGCGACGGGGCTGCTTCAGACGGACAGCCTG
>DASXWF010001292.1:0-11293 GCA_036503835.1 Polyangiaceae bacterium
ATTTCGAGCACCCTGCCCGCGATCGAGCTCGTCACCGGGAAGTTGAATTTCACGCGCTCCGAAGCCGCCCTGTTCGTGGTCGGCGTGATCGGAACGTTGCTCACGCCCGCGGTTTTGCTGGTCGGGCGCGTGCGGCGCACGGTCTGGGGCAACCACGCGCGCGTGCTCAGCCTGCTGGAGACGGTGCGCGGCGTACTGCTGGCCGCGGTGTTGAGCTACGGCGGCGCGGCGGTGTTCGTCCGGTTCCTGGACGACGTGCTGGCGCGCTTTTTCACGTTCGGGTTTCTGGGACAGGCGGCCCGCGGCTGGGCCGGTTGGAATCTGTTGTTCCTGGTGATCGCGATCATCATGGGCGGCGTCGCGGGGGCGCGCATCGGTCTCGAGCGGGCGAGCTCCGGCCGGCTCATGCGCAACGCGACGCCGATCTTGACGGTCGCCGGCACGCTGGTGTCGCTCTTCATCCTGTACGCCGGGTTCGTGTGGCGCGGTCACAGCCTCGCGTCCGCGGAGGCGACCGCGTCCGCTGCCCCCGCCGTTTCCGCCAGCGCGAACGCTCCGCCCGCCGCTTCGGGCAGCGCGGCTCGCACGCCGCCGCCCGCTGCGATCGCGTCGGTCGGAGCGGCGGCTGCCGCGCTCGGGGCGAACCCCGGCAAGACCCCGTCTCCTGCGCGCGCTCCCGTGGAGGAGCTCGCGCTTGCGGTCGGCAAGGGTCTCGACGGGCTTCTGCCGCTCGCGGAGCGCTACCCGCAGGATCCGGCGGTGCTGAAGCCGCTCGTGATCGCGTTCGCGGCGCGCTCGACGGGCCTCGCCGATTCGATGGTGGTGGCGACGCGGCTCTTCGACGTCGCTCCCGAGCAGGCTGCCGACGAGGATCTGCGCTTCCTCGTGAAGAAGGCGGCGGGCTCGCCCGGCGAGGCGAGCAAGATCGCGTTCGAGGCGATGGCCTCGCACATGGCCGGCGCGGGACCGGATTTGCTGTACGAGCTGATGTTGAGCGACGTGAAGGTGTCCCGCGCCGCGCAGGCGCTGCTCACGAGCCCGGCCGTCCGCGAGCGAACCACGCCGGCCCTCGCGATCGCCTACGACCTCCGGGTGACGTCGAGCTGCGGGGGGAAGGTGCCGCTGCTCGGGCGCGCGGCGCAGCTCGGCGACGAGCGCAGTGTGGCGATCCTGGCGCCGCTCGCGACGGGAGCCAAAAAAGGCTGCGGCAAGCGCAAGCGCGAGGCCTGCCCGCCTCCTTGCGCCGAAGAGGCGAAGCGCTTTCAGGAGACCATCGCCAAGATCGCGAGCCGGACGAGCGCCGCACGCCGCTGACGCATCCACGGGGGTGGGGCGATTCGCTTCAGCGCTGCGGGTGCTCCGCTGTAGGCACGAGCCGGAGCTGCTGAAACCGGCTAGACTGAACGCAAATGCCCGCGCTCGCGCCGCTCGGGATCCGTCGCATCGAGGCGCTTCATTACTATGTCCGCGACCTCGAGCGGAGCCGCAGCTTCTACACGGAGAAGCTCGGCTTCGCGGAGGTCGGCGAGAGCTCCGCCGAGCTCGTGGAGGGCGGGCACCAGCGCTCGCTCGTGTTCGAAGCCGGCGATTGTCGCATCGTGTGCTCGACGCCCGACGGCGAGGGCGGCCGCGCTCACCGCTACCTCCAGAAGCACCCCGACGGGATCGGCAGCATCATCCTCGAGGTCGAGGACGCCGCGCGCGCGTTCGAGCTCCTCGAGGGTCGTGGCGGTACGCCCGTTCACGATCTCGTCGAGAGCCAGGTGAACGGAACGCGCCTGCGCATGTTCGTGATCACGACGCCCTTCGGCGACACGACGTTTCGCTTCGTGGAGCGGCGCGGCGACTACCCGCTCTACCCCGGGCTCGTGCGCTATACGGAGCCGCGGGGCGGCAACAATGTCTTTCATTTCACGGCCTTCGACCACGTGACCGCGAACTTCGAGACCATGGCGCCCGCGCTGCTCTGGCTCGAGCACGTGCTCGGCTTCGAGCGCTTCTGGCACGTGGAGTTTCACACCGAGGACGTGGTCCACAGCGTCGACGAGCACGGCTCGGGCCTGCGCTCGGTCGTGATGTGGGACCCTCAGAGCGGCGTGAAGTTCGCGAACAACGAGCCCTACCGCCCGAATTTCAAGGCCTCGCAGATCAACGTCTTCCACGAAGAGAATCGCGGCGACGGAGTGCAGCACGTGGCCCTCGGCGTCTCGAACGTGATCGAAGCGGTGCGCGGCATGCGCGCGCGCGGCGTCGGCTTCATGTCCACGCCCGCGGAGTACTACCGAAAGCTCCCGCAGCGCCTGAAAGATCGCGGCATCGGCGATTTGATCGAGCCGATCGAGGAGCTCGCGGAGCTCGGCATCCTGGTCGACGGCGACGGCAAGGGACGCTACCTCCTGCAGATCTTCTTGAAGGACTCGGCGCAGCTGCACCAGTATCCGGAAGCCGGGCCGTTTTTCTACGAGATCATCCAGCGCCGCGGCGACGACGGCTTCGGCGCGGGCAATTTCCGCGCGCTCTTCGAGAGCATCGAAGCGGCCGAGGCGAAGCGCTGATGCTGGATCGGGTTTCCGCGGGCCAGGTCCCGGAGAAGCCGCACAGCTTCGCGAGCGCCGGCGGCCGTCAGCTCTACGAGGAGTGCCTCACGCGTGCCGGATTCGAAGGCGCGTACTCGATGCTGTACCACGAGCATCGCCCGCACGAAGCCGAGCCGTTCGCGACGCCGCTGCGCTTCCGCGCGCCGAAGGCGGAGCCGGCGCGAGGGCTTCTGCGCCGCCACTACCGCTGCCTGGAGCGCGGCAGGGCCGATCGAAGCCCGCGTTCCGCTCCTGTTCAACGCGGACGTGACGATCGGACTCGCGCGGCCGGCGAGGACGGACGACGCGTACTTCGCGAACGGCGACGGCGACGAGCTCTTCTTCATCCTGCGCGGAGCGGGAACGCTGCGCTCCGCGTTCGGCGATCTGCGTTTCGAGCGCGGGGACTACCTCGTCGTGCCGAAAGGCGTGAGCCATCGCTTCTTGCCGGCGGCGGGCGAGGAGCAGGCCTGGCTCTGGCTCGAGTTTCGCGGCGGTCTCTCGCTGCCGCAGCGCTACCGGAATGCCGTCGGGCAGCTGCGGATGGATGCGCCCTACTCGCACCGCGACTTTCGCCGCCCCGAGGGCGTGGGTCCGCGCGACGAGAGCATTCGCGACACGCTGGTGAAGCGCGGCGGCGAGCTGTTCGGGTTTCGCTCGCGGCACTCGCCCCTCGACGTCGTGGGCTGGGACGGTTCGGTGTACCCGTTCGTACTGCCGATCCTGGCGTTCCAGCCGCGCGTGGGCCAGTTTCACTTGCCGCCGCCGGTGCACGCGACCTTCGAAGCACCCGGCGCGCTCGTCTGCAGCTTCGTCCCGCGCCCGCTCGATTTTCACGAGCAAGCCAATCCGTGCCCCTACCCGCACTCGTCGGTCGACGTGGACGAAGTCCTGTTCTACGCGAACGGCGCCTTCGCTTCGCGTCGCGGGATCGCGGAGGGCAGCCTCTCGCACCATCCGGCGGGCATCGCGCACGGCCCGCACCCCGGCGCGTACGAAACCGCGCCCGCCACGCGGCACACCGATGAAATCGCGGTGATGCTCGACTGCACGGCGCCGCTCGAGCGCACCGCGGACGCCGTGGCCGTCGAGGACCGCGAGTACCACCGGAGCTTCGAAGCGCCGTAGCTCGCGCGCGAACGTCAGCGCGCGCCGAGCTTCGAAAGCGCCTCGAGCGAGCGCACCACCGCGCGCACCGCCGCGCGCGCGGAGCCGTCCTTGCGCAGCTCGGCCTGCACTTCCGTGGCGCCCGGACCGATGATCCCGAGCCCGACCGGCTTCTCGGCGCGCAGGCTCGCTTCGACCAGCGCGCGGTGCACGACGTGCCCCATCACCTCGCCGTGCAGCGTCTCGCCGCGTTCGATGAAACCGAGCACCACGACTGCGTCGACATCGCCCTTGCGGAGCAGCGCGTCCACGATGAGCGGCGTCTCGTAACAACCGGGCAGCTCGATCGTCTCGAGGACCTCCGCGCGCTGCCGCCGCGCTTCGTCCCCCGCGGCTTCGAGCATGGCGCCCGAGATCCCCTCGTGAAAACGAGCGACCACGAAGGCGAGACGCGGGCCTCTGCGCGCCGTGGCTCCCGCGGCTCGAACACGCCGGGCGGCAACCTTGGCTTTCGGGCGACGAGGAGCCATGCCGCTATCCTACCTACACCCGCATTCATAAATCATGGAATTGATTACAGTTAACAACGTTCCTCCCCGAACGGCGTTGACATAGTTAACGCCGTTAACTATACGAACAGTGTTCAGGCCAAGGGTCGGTGACGATGGGCATCCCGGAACGGCGCGAGCGCGAGCGGATGGCACTCCGGCAACGGATCCTCGACGCGGCGCGCGAGCTCTTCGCCAAGCGCGGCTACGAAGCGGTGACGATGCGCGAGATCGCGCGGCGCATCGAGTACTCGGCGACGGCGCTCTACAGCCACTTCGCCGACAAGGAGACGCTCGTCCGCGAGCTCTGCAAGCAGGACTTCTCCGCCTTCGCGCAGAGCCTGCTCGAACGCGTCGCGGCGAGCGGGGATCCGCTCGAGCGCTTCGTGCGCGCCGGCTTCGTCTACCTCGACTTCGCCGAGCAGTTTCCCGAGCACTACCGGCTCATGTTCATGTCGGAGATGCCGCCGCAGAATCCCGACGCCGGCGAGCGCGACGACCCCGCGCACAACGCGTACGTGTTCGTCCGCGCTCTCGTCGCCGAGGCGATGCAGCAAGGCTTGTTTCGCGAGGGCCTGACCGACGTCGATCTCGTCGCCCAGGTCGTGTGGGGCGCCGTGCACGGCGCGGCGGCGCTCGATCTGATCGTGCCGCGCAGCGAGGGCTGGCTCGACTTCCGGCCGCGGCAGGAGCGCTTCGCCGCCACGATCGACATGGTGGCGCGCAGCATCACGCGCAATCCCGAGGCCGCCAGCCGCACGGTGCAGGCGATTTTGCGCGAAAAGACCGCGGGTACCGCCAGGGCCGCCGGCGCGGGCAGGGGGCGCTGAGCCATGGTCGATCTCGGCCTGAAGACGCTGCTCCACGACAAGGTGCGCTTCCTGATCACGGTCTCGGGCGTCGCCTTCGCGGTGACGCTCGTGCTCGTCCAGGCGGGCCTGTTCGTAGGCCTGCTCGACAACTCCACGATCACCATCCGTAAGCTCGACGCGGAGCTCTGGGTCACCTCCAAGAATTCTCCGAATCTCGACTTCGTGCATCAGTTTCCGGAGTCGAACCTCGACCGCGTGCGCTCGGTGCCCGGCGTGGAGCGCGCGGACAACTTGATCCTCTCCTTCATGCAGGTCGCGCTCCCGACCGGCGCCGAGGAAACGACGATCGTGTACGCGATGGAGGACTTCAGCCGCTGGGGCCTCCCCTGGAACGTGACGGCGGGCAATCTCGACGACCTGAAGCGCGGGCGCTTCGTGATGTTCGACGAGTCCGCGACCAAGCGTTTCGGGCGGTTCGACGTCGGCGAGTACCGCGAGGTGAACGGCCGCCGGCTCAAGATCATCGGCACCTCGCGCGAGGCGAAGAGCTTCACCACCACGCCGATTTCCTTCATGGATTTTCGTCTGGCCCAGGAGCTTCAGCCGGAGCTCCTCGGCGGCAAAACCTCCTACATCGTCGTGAAGGTCGCGCCCGGCGCGGACAGCGCGGCCGTGAAGCGCGAGATCGAGCGCCGGCTTCCCTACAACGACGTGTACACGAGCCCCGACTGGGCGGAGCGCTCGCGCCAGTACTGGATCGCCAACACCGGCATCGGCTTCAACGCGTTCCTCACCGTCTTTCTGGGTTGCCTCGTGGGCGTCGTGGTCGTCGCGCAAACCCTCTACACCTCCACGATGGAGCACCTGCGCGAGTTCGGCACCGTGAAGGCGATCGGCGGCTCGAACCTCGACATCTACCGCATGCTCGGGCAGCAGGCCTCGATCGCCGCCGTCGTCGGCTTCGTCTTCGGCTACGTGCCGGCGCAGCTCTTGAAGCCGGTGATCGCCAAGGCGGATCTGAAGCTCATCATCGCGCCCGAGCTCACCGGGACGGTATTCGTGGGCACGTTCGTGCTCTGCCTGGTCTCGGCGCTCGTCTCGTTCCGCAAGGTCGCGAAGATCGACCCTGCTCTCGTCTTCCGCACCTGAGCCCGCTCGGAGCTTTCCCATGTCCACCGTCGTTGCAGAAGACGTGACCAAGACCTTCCAGGAAGGGCGCGAGTCGGTCTCCGTGCTCAAGGGCGCCAGCCTGCGAGTCGAGGCGGGCGAGGTCGTCGCGCTGGAGGGCCCCTCGGGCTCCGGCAAGACGACGTTCCTCTCGATCCTCGGCTGCCTGCTCGGCGCGAGCAGCGGCACGGTCGAGATCGCGGGCGAGCGCGTGGATGCGACGCGCGCGGGACGCCTCCAGGCAGTACGGCGCCGGCACATCGGCTTCGTTTTCCAGCAGTTCAATCTGTTTCCCGCGCTGACCGCGCTCGAGAACGTGGAGTACGCGCTCAACCTGAAGGGCGTCGGCGGAGGCAAGGCGCGATCGCAGGCGCTCGAGCTCATCGGTCGCGTCGGACTCGCCGATCGCGCGAAGTTCTTGCCGCGCGATCTCTCGGGCGGGCAGAAGCAACGCGTCGCCATCGCGCGCGCGCTCGCGGCGGCGCCCTCCGTGATCCTCGCGGACGAGCCGACGGCGAGCCTCGACTTCGCCGTCGCCAATCAGATTCTCGACCTGTTCAGCGAGCTGGCTCGGAGCGAGGGCCGCTCGCTCCTGATCGTCACTCACGACCCCAAAGTGCGCCGCGTGGCCGACCGCGTGGTGAACATCGAAGACGGGCGCATCGCCGCCTGACCACCGATCCGAGGCCAAAGGAAGCATCGTCATGAGCGTTCTCGACGTCATCAAGGAACGAAAGGCCGTGTTGGTTCTGGTCGCACTCGGGCTCGGGGTCGCGGGGTACGAGTGGCACCAGATGAAGACGGCGAGCCTGGTCGCGACGGCGTCCGCGAAGCCCGCGGCGCAGCGGCAGACGGGCGTGCTCGCGGAGGGCCGGGTCGCCGCCTATCCCGGCGCGGAAGTCACGTTGAGCGCCGAATTCTCGGGGAAGCTCGTGAAGCTCGGCGTGAAGGAGCGCGACCGCGTGAAGGCCGGCGACGTGCTCGGCGAGCTCGACGTGCGGGAGCAGCGCGCGGCGCTGCAGGAGGCGCAGGCGCGGGTGAGGGAGTCGGACGCGGACATCCGCTACCTCGCGCGCGAGAAGGGTCGCTCGCAGCAATTGTTCTCGCAGAACGTGGTCGCCGAAGCCGAGCTCGACCGGAAGAAGTACGAAACCTCGAGCGCGGAGCAGCGCCGCGCCTCGCTCCGCGCGACGGCCGCGCGCCTCAGCGCCGTGCTGGACAAGGCGCAGATCATCGCCCCCATCGACGGCACCGTCACCCAGCGCTTCGCGGACGCCGGGGAGATGCTCGGCGCAGGCGAGCCGGTCGTGACCATCGCGAACCTCGAGAAGCTCCGGATCGAAGCGGAGGTCGGCGAGTTCGACGCCGGACGCGTGAGGCTCGGCGCGCGCGTGTGGATCCGCGCGGAGGGCTACGAAGGCCAGATCTGGAAGGGCAGCGTCGAGGAAATCCCCGAGCAGGTCGTGGCACGCCAGCAGAAGCCGCTCGATCCCTCGCGTCCGGTCGATACCCGCGTATTGCTCGTGAAGGTGCGCCTCGACGAGGCCGTGCCGCTCCGGCTCGGCCAACGTGTCGAGGTCGAGGTCACTCGCTAGTTTCGTCGAGCCGCGCGACTCGGGAGCTCAGCGTTTCGCCAGGCAGCGCGGCGAGCGATCGGCGAGCGCGGCCTCGGCGGCGGCGCGGGCGCCGCGCGGCGCGTTCTTCGAGAGCAGCGGAGAGAGCCGTGACCGAAGATCGGCGGGAGCGAGCTCGCGCAGCGAGCCGAGGGCGGCGAAGGCGATGCCGCGCTCTTCGCCCGAGGCGTACGGATCGGCCAGCTTTCGCGCGTAGTCGGTGAGCGTGTCGAGCGCCGGGGTGTGGCAGAGCGCGCCGAGAGCGCGCGCCGCGACCAGGCGCACTTCGGGACGTTCCTCGACGTTGTCCAGGCGCTCGACGATGAGCTCGGCGTGAGCGCGTGCCCCGCGTGCGCCGAGCGCGCCGAGCGCCGCGCGCCGCACGAGCCACGACGCGTCGTCGAGCGCGCCCGCGACACGCGCGTCCGTGTCGGCCGACCGCTGCGCGGAGCCGAGCGCGGTGAGCGACAGCGCGCGCACCATCGGCCAGTGGTCGTTCTCCACGCGTCCGAGCAGGACCGGCGTCGCGGCGCCGTCCGGCGCGCCGGCGAGCATGTGAGCGGCCTCGATGCGCACGCGCGGGTCCGCGTCCCCGAGGGCCCGGACGAGCGATGTCTGAAAAGCCTTGGGATCGCGCACCACGCGCGCGGCCGCCGCTCGCACGCGCGAATCCGGATCGGCGACGAGCGCCTGCTCGAACGCGGCCTTCAGGCCGGCGTCGCCCGCCGCGAGCTCCGCCAGCGGGCCCACGCGCAGGTAGCGCGCGCGAAAGCCCGAACCCTGCGAGAGTCGCTGCAGGGCGGCGATCGATTCCGGCGCGAGCTCCTTCGCCCGCGCTCCGGCTGCGCGCAGGAGATCGAGCAGCGCGACTTCGGGCGTGCTCGGATCGGCGAGCGCTTTCCGAAATGCGGGCGCTCCCGCGCGCGTGCCCGCGACGCGACCGAGCGCCGTGCGCATGGCCGCCCGGCGTGTCACCGCGGCTTCCTCCATCAGACCCACGAAGATGACGACGCTCTCGGCCGGAGCGACGGCCGCGAGGTGCTCCGCGAGCTCCTGAAAGGCTCCGGCTTCCGCGACCTTGAGCTTCTGCTCGAGGAGCGGCGCGGCTTCGGGACCGCAGCGCGGCAAGCGATCCGCCGCGTGCTGGCGCTGCGCCGGGTAGGGCCCGGTCAGCGCCTCCACGTACGGTCCGGCGCTCGTCGCGCAGGGCGCGGAGTCGAGGACTTCGAGCGCCACGCGCCGCCCGCCTTCGTCGAGCCCGGCGAACGCGGCTGCCGTGGCGTCGAAGCCGGGCTTGCCGAGCGCGCGCAGGAGCACCTTCGCGTGATCCGCCTTTTGCCCGCCGCCGCGGAGCGACGCGATCAGGGACGGAACGTCGCTCGTGCCCAGCGCGGTCGTGGCGCCGACCTCGGCGATCGTAATCGCCATTTCGGGACGCTCGGCCGAGCCCTTCTCGAGCGCGATCGCCACGCAATCGCTCGTCACCGGTGCCGGGAAGCGCACGCCGTAGCGCGCGCCCGGATGCGCCCAGCCGTCCTCCGGAAAGGCGACGGAATAGAGCTCCTTGCTCGTCGCGACCCAGAGCTCGCTCGGGGCCGCGCCGTTCGCGGGCGTGGCGCGCGGCGGGCGCAGCGTGAACTCTAGCCCTTCGAGCGGCAGCGCGGCGGGCGCGTTCATCACCACGAATTCACCCTTGCCGGAGCCGCCGCGGTTCTCCGCCCAGGTCGTCTCCGGATCGCCGTCGGTGAGCGCGGCCGGGTTGCCGATGGCGCTCGAGGCGCCCGCCGCGCGCAGCAGCGCCGGTGCGGGCGGCGCGTCGGCGGGAAGGCGCGTCGCCACGAGCTTCACCGCGCGCGCGCGTTCGGCGGCATCGAGCCTCTGCACCTTCGCGGGCCGGAGCGTGAGGTCGCGAGCATCGACCACCTGCGACGCGAGAATCGTGGGCCGCCCGCAGAGCGTCAGCGCCTCCTGCTGCTCGCCGACGGCCACGCTGCGCACGCCCGCGGCGTCGACGTCCGACACCACCACCATCCCGCCCCGGCGCTCGCCGTCCTCGCCCGCGGCGAAGCCGCTGAGCCCGGCGTACAGGACGAGCGGTGCGGCGCCGGAAAGCGGCGCCGCGACCACCGCCTCGAAGCTCACCTTCGGGCGCGCCGTGGGCACCGTCACCACCACCACGCGCCGGTTCGAGCCGATGCCCACGATCGCGAGTCGCGCCTTCTCCCGCGCGTCCTTGATGTCGCGAGGCAATCCGAGCGCCGTTCCGCCTTCGACCGAGCACGGCTCGCTCGCGCAGATTGCAGCGCGGAGCTCGCCGCGCGCGTCGAAGCCGACCGCGAGCGCCGCTTGCCCGCCGCCCGCCTTCGCGACGGCCGGGGGCGTCGCGGCGAGCACGTCCGGAGCGAACCCGGCGGCCGCGATTCCCAGCATTGCGCCGAGCTGCCGTCTCATGCCGTGAGCGCTCCGATCTCCGCAGGATCCACCTTGAGCCGCGCCAGCACGTCCGCGAAGCGCTTGCGCGGCAGCGAGACGCGCGTCGGCATTCCGCCCTCGAGCCCGAACAGCTCCAGAAAATTCAAGCCGCTGTCGAAGCGCGCCGCCACGCTGACGTTGTCGCGATCGGCGACGACGCTCACCGTCTCTCGCTCCTGTCCGAGCAACAGGAGCAGCGTCTTGTCGATACGACCGTACCCGTTCGAAACGTCGACGACCGCGACGCCCGGCGGCAACCGCCGGTAACTCTGCGCCGCGCGCCGCGTTTCGCGCTCGACGGGCTCGAGCTCAGCGCCCGCGCTGTCGATGGGTTCCCAGAGCGTCGCGTCCTCGAGGCCCGAGGTCAGGTGCCGCACGATCACGCCCATGAGCCCGTGATCCGACGGTCGCCCCCGCAGCGCGCGGTCGAAGCGCGCCGCCGCCGCGCTCGGCGTGCCGAGCCGCGTGTCGATGGCGCGCGCGTCGTCGTCCGCGCCTGGATACGGCTCGAGGCCGCCGCGCATCCACTTGGCGGCGCTCACGAGGCCGTCGAAGTCCGTGTGGCACACGATCGTATCGAGCGGCCCGATCCTCTCCACGAGCTCGGGATCGATCATCTCCGGGCAGGCGCCGTGCTGCGCCTTGGTGGCGAGCCGAAAGCGCGGATCGTTCGCGTAGCGCGGGTGCTCGCTGTGATCGTGATGATCGACCCACACGCGGAGCCGCGCGCCGAGCCCCTCGATGAAGGGCAGCGTCACGCTTTCGAAGCTGCCGTTTCGGCCGCCCACCCCGGCAAACGCGATGTCCAGCACACCGACGCGCCCGGAAAGCGCTGCGGGTTTCGGCAGCTTGCGCGGAGTTCCAAAGGCGAGGTGGGTCATGGGGTTAGACTGGGCCGCACATCATGCCCGAACGCCACCCTCCGTGCATCGCCGCGACCGCGCTCCTTCTGTCCGCCTGTGGTGGTTCTGCTCCCCCGCCCGAGCCGCCGCCGAATC
>DASXWF010001293.1:0-3897 GCA_036503835.1 Polyangiaceae bacterium
CCGGCGGACATGAGCTGGCGCTTTCGCCTCTTGCTTCTGCCGCTCGTCGCGCTGGCTTGCGAACGCGAGTTCGGCCGCCCCGAATGGCACGCCGGCGGCGCCGCAGGGTCCGGCGGAAGTTCTGTCGAAGCGGGAGCGGCGGGCGAGGACTCGGGCGCCGCGGGTGTGAAAGCGGCGGCTGCGGGAACGGGCGGTCGCGCCGCGCCTGGAAGCGGGGGCGCGAGCAGCAAGGGTGGTGCGGGCGGGGCCGGCAACGACGCAGCGGGCTCCGACCCGGGCAGCGGCGGCTACGCCGGCGAACCGAACCGCGCTCCGATCGCGGTGTTCGACTCCTACCGATTCCGCCGGGGCGCCGACGGCGTCGCGAACCAGGCCGGCGCCGGTGGCACGCCCGGCGCCGGCGACGAGCAAGCCGGCGGCGCGGGCGCCACCGCGATCCCTGAGACGACCTTCACGTATCCGGCGTCGAAATCGCTCCTGGAAAACGACAGCGAGGGCGACGGCGGCGCGCTGCGCGTGAAGGCCGGCACGCTCGGAACCGCGCGCGGCGGCAGCGTGACCGTGGAGAGCGACGGACGCTTCTCCTACACCCCCCCGAGCGATCGCTTCTGGGGCAACGACTCCTTCCGCTATACCGCGAGCGACGGCGAAGCCTCGAGCTCGGCCGACGTGCGCGTCACGCTTGCCGTCGACAAGATTCGGCTCGACGACCTCGACGGCGACGACGGCAACGGCTGGACCCTGCTGGGCTCGCCTTCTCGCGAGTACCTCGGCGCCCCCGCAGGCTGCGCGGGCGACGTGAACGGCGACGGCCTCGACGACTTGATCGTCGCCGCGCAGACTCCGTACTCGGAGGACGATCCGACCGCGCCCGACGTGGCCTACGTGGTGTTCGGCCGCAAGGACTCGACAGCGTTTTCGCTCGATGAATCGAAGCAGCCGGACGGCGGCAACGGCGGCTTTTTGATCACGGACTTCCGCCTGACCTACACCGAGGGACAATCGATCAACGGCGCCGGCGACCTGAACGGTGACGGACTCGACGATCTCGTGCTCACGAGTCTTCGCGCCGCGACCGACGCGTCGCCGTCGGTCTACGTGCTCTTCGGGCGCACCGAAACCACGCCGATCGCACTCTCGGAGGTGAACACCGAGGACAGTCCGCTCGGGCTCCGCATCGATCCTCGGAGCGACACGGAGCGTTTCGGCCTCTCGGTGGCCGGCGCGGGCGACGTGAACGGCGACGGCTACGACGACTTGGTGATCGGCGCGCCCGGAGCCGCCCTGGATTCGACCCCCGAAGTCGGCCTGGCGTACGTCGTCTTCGGGCGCGACGCTTTCGGCGACGAGCCCGTGAACCTGCGCGACGTCGTCGAAGGCACCGGCGGCAAACCCGGCTTCCTGGTGCGCGGCAGCCGAGCCGATTCGCGGACCGGTTTCAGCGTGGCCGGCGCGGGCGACGTGAACGGCGACGGTCTCGACGACCTGGTGATCGGCGCTTCGGAACAGCCGTACGACATCACCATCGGCGGCTCGCACGGCGCGGCCTACGTCGTCTTCGGAGCGAAGAAGCCCGCGACGGTCGACTTGAGCTGGCTCGAGCGCGAAGAGGGCGACGAGCGCGGCGTCGTCGTCTGGGGCAACTACACCGCCACGCTCGGCTACGCGGTTTCGGGCGCGGGCTACTTCGACGGCGACGGTCTCGAAGACGTCGTCTTCGGCATGCCCTTCTACCAGCACATCGAAAACCTCCTCACCGGCGGCGCCTACGTCGCGTTCGGCAGGACCGAACCGCGTTCCGAGACGCTCGACCACACGACGGGACCGGTCGGCTACCTGGTCCGGGGTTTCGACGGAGCCCGCGTTCTCGGCAAATCGGTCGCCTCCGGTGACTTCGACGGCGACGGTCGCAGCGACGCCTCGCTCGCGGGTAATTTCCAGGCTGCCGAAGCCTACCTGCTGTTCGGCGGCGGAGCCTCCGGGATTCACAACATTTCCTTGGCCGGAGTGTGCACGGGCGGCGGTGAGCCACCCGGCGCTGCCTTCTGCATCGATCACAGCGAGTTCGAGATGCGCGCCCCGACGGCAGCCGGCGATTTCAACGGCGACGGGTTCGACGACGTGTACCTCGGCTCCCCCAACTCACGCGACGCGCACGGAGCAGCCTACGTCGTTTTCGGGTGGGACATCCGCGATCGTGTCGGCGGGCTTCACCTGACCTTTTCCGGAGGAGCCGGCGACGACACGATCGATTTCTCGGGGGGCGACATCCTGCGCTTCGCGGGCGGCCACGGCCTCGACACCATCGCGCTCACCGGTGCCGGTCTCACCTGGGACCTTCGCGCTGTCGAACCGACGCGTCTCGACAGCATCGAGCGCATCGACCTCACCGCGCCGGGCAAACAGATCCTGATTCTGGACGACGACCACGTGCGCTGGCTCCCGAGCTCGCGTCGCGGTCGTCCGCTGGCGAAGACCTTGACCGTGCTCGGCGGAGCCGGCGACACCTTGCGCTTCCCGCAAGACGCATTCGAGGAGCTCCCCGCGTTCGAAGAACGGCGCGTGTTCCAGCGGGTCGGCGGCTACTACGGGCTGGAAGTGGACGCGGCGGTCACGATCGTCGATCTCGAGGCGCAACACTGAAACACCGGCCGTTGCAGGGCAAAACCGCCGGGAACGCGCGTCGGCGAGTGCTATAGGGGCGGGATGCGGTGGTGGCCCTGGCTACTCTTCCCGACCCTCGCGTCCGTAGCGTGCGAGCGGGAATTCTACCGTCCGACCTGGCAGCCCGGCGAAGGCGCCGGGGCGTCCGGTGAAGGAGGAGGCGGCAACGCCGGGACCGAGAGCGCGGGCTCGGGCGCGCAGAGCTCGGGCACGGGTGGTGTTCCACGCGGCGGCACCGGAGGCGCTGGAGCAGGTGGAGACGCGTCCTCGGACGACGGCGGGAACGCGGGCGTCTTCGGTCCGGAAGCAGGCAACGGGGGCACCGGCGAGAGCAATCGGCCGCCGACGGCCGTGTTCGACTTCTATTACCTCGACCGCGAAGACGCCGACGACGGCGAGGAGGGCGCGGGCGGCGAGTCCGGCGCGCCTTCGCGAGAACCGGGCAGCTACACGATCCGCGGCGGAGTGGGGTCGCTCTCGTCGAACGACCTCGATCCCGACGGCGACACCTTGCGCGTCGAAGCCGGCACGGTCGATACCGAACGGGGAGGAACCGTGAAGCTCACCGCGGGCGGCGGCTTCACCTACACGCCGCCGAGCAAGCGCTTCTGGGGCAACGACTACTTCGAGTACTCGGTGAGCGACGGCCGCACGTCGAGCAAGGGCCGCGCTCGGATCACCCTCACCGTATCCGTGGTTCAGCTCGACGAGCTCGACGCCGGCGAGAGCAACGGCTGGCTGATCGTCGGCTCCGACCAACGCCAGTCGTTGGGGTACTTCGCAGGCCGCGCCGGCGACGTGAACGGCGACGGACTCGACGACCTGATCGTGGCGGCCTCCTGGGGACTAGGCTCCGGCAGCTATCCGGAGAGCGCCGCCTACGTGGTGTTCGGACGCACGGAAACGACGCCCGTGTTGCTCGACGAGTTCGAGACCGGCACGAGCGCCGGCTTCATGATCAAGGGCTTTCGCCCGGGCCTCCTCGAGCCGGGAGTGCTGCTCGAAGGGTGGCCCGTCAACGGCGTCGGCGACGTGAACGGCGACGGGTTCGACGACATCGCGATCCGGAGTCTGCCGTACTCCTCGGCCCCGCAGCCCGTCGTGTACGTGGTGTTCGGTGGCCGCGGAACGGATCCCGTCGTGTTGAACACCATCAACGACGAAGGCACTTCGAGCTCGGGGATCCGCATCAACCCGCTGGACCCGCCGGCGGCGGAACGCTTCGGCACGGCC
>DASXWF010001294.1:0-13914 GCA_036503835.1 Polyangiaceae bacterium
GGTGCCCCCTGCGTTCCAGCGGCGAGGGCACCCACAGTGGCAGCGCTCGCAGCCACTCGAGCTGCTGATCGGGATCCGGTGCGATGCGGGCGTGACCGAGGCGGCGGCGGCGAAGCGATTGGGCTGTACTCTCGACGAATATCGCGCGATCGAGCGAGGCGAGATGGTGCTTCGCGACTACGCCGCTGCCGCTGACGTGATCGTTCCACCGACCTGACGGACAAGCTTTCCGGTCTGACCATGGCGTGCGTCCAACTCGATGTCACGGCGGGATCCCCTCGTGCTGCGCGCACGACGACGGTCCCGGCGGGCAATAACTGGAGTGCGCGGGGACGGTCCAAGATCACGTCATACGAGAACTTCGGCGACATCATCTCGCTCGAGAATGGGCTCAACGAACTGCTGCTGCTGGAGTTCACGTCCGCGGGCGAGCTCTACATCGGCTCGCAGGACGACGGCGCTTTCTCGTCCGTGAACTTCTGGACGAACAGTTATGCCGGGTGGTTCGACTGGTACATCATCAGCGACGCGACTGGCGTGCACGTCGGCTATCGGCAGGCCGGGGGCGCGTGGCAGACCCCGAGCTCCGCGGCCTCGGTGGCGTTCACCGTTGCGCAGCTCCGGCTCGGCGCCAGCACCAATTACCAGAGTGATTCGAATGGGCAGATCCGCTACGGCGTGATCTGTGTCTGGAACACGTCCCGTCCGGGCGGCGCGGCGGACCTTGCTGCGGCGCGAGTCGTCCTGCAGAACGAGTGCGACTCGCGCGCACTCACGACGACGACGGGCTCCATCTTCTACAACGACTGTGACACAGCGAGCACGTTCGGCACGGACGGCTCGGCAGCCGCCGCGAACCTGACCGTCACGGGTACACCCACAGACAACGCGGACGACCCTGGGTTCGCGCAGATTCTTACGCCGGCAGCGCTCTCGAACGCCGCCGGCTTCGGCGCCCCAACTGTTTCAACGGCTTCGGGCGATCAGTCGCTCACGCCCGCCGCGCTTGCGGGTACGGCGGGCTTCGGTGCCCCAACGCTGAATCTCGCTCTTGCGGCAGCCGCGCTGGTCGGCCTTGCGTCGATCCTCACGCCGTCCGTGAGCAACGGGCAGACGCTCGCGCCGGCCGCGCTCCCTTGCAGCGCGGGTTTCGGATTCCCCGCGGTGGACGACGCCACGAAAGTCCTGCGCGTCCACTCTTCGAACCGCTACCTCGCCGACGGCAACGGCACGCCGGTCGGGCTCTGGGGTGATGCTCCCTGGTACTACACGATCCAAAGCCCCGCGAATCGCGCGACGTACGCCGCCGACCGCGCGTCCCGCGGATTCACGGCCTTCATCGTCAACGGCGCGGTTTCGGACAAACCGAACACGACGAACCCGACGAACTACAACGGTGACCCGCCGTTCAATACGGGCTCTCGTGGTTCGTACGACCTGACGACGCCGAATACCGCCTACTGGGACGAGATCGAAGACGCGATCGAGGAGCTGCACAACATCGGCGTCCCCATGATGACGCCGCTCTACCTCGGTTTCGAGGGAGGCACTCAGGGCTTCTACTCGGACATGGTGCACGCCACGAACTCGCAGGCGGACCGCATTGCGTTCGGCGAGTATATCGGCAACCGGTTCAAGCGCTTCGGCCGGCTCATCTTCATTCTCGGCGGCGACTACATCCCCAACTCGGCCGGCCTCGCGGCGATGGCCGACATCCGCCAGGGGATTCAGAACGTCGACCGCCCGGGTCGCGTCTACACGTACCACGCGGGACCGAACGAGCAGTCGTGGCAGGTCGACGACGTGACGACCGGCTACGTCGCGGCGATCGAGGCGCAGCGGGGATCGAAGTTCGTCAACGCGCTCTATGCGTATGAGGACGAGTTTGGCACGTACCACGCGCACTCGGCTTTCATCGACGGCTTCGCGCGCTCGCCGACGCGAATGTGCTTCGGCTTCGAGGGGCACTATCGAGGGAGCGGATCCGCGAACGCAGACGCCGACCTCTTGCGTCGGCAGGAATACGCCGGCCCGTCCAACAACTTCGGCGACGAAGACGTTTGGGACGACTTCGACCTGACGAAGATCGACGATCAGCCTCACATCGAAGCGGCGCACGCGGCCACGTTCTTCAAGTCTCGCGCGTGGCACTTGCTCCTCCCGAGCACGGGGACGGGTCTGGTTACTTCGGGCGGCGGCACGATTGATACCGACACGTATAAGCCTCGCTGGCTCGCGTCTGACTCAAGCTGGGGCTACGTCCACCTCACCGCCGGCACAACCGTCACGTGCAACATGGCGCTGTTCGCGAGCGCCCCCAACGGCGCCTCGGCCGGTGTCCGGGCGCGCTACTACGACCCGGGCAACGGCACCTATCAGACGGCGACCGGCTCGCCCTTTACGGCAAGCGGCACACGCACCTTCGTCGCGAGCACGGCAGTCGGCAACAACAGCCAGGGCCGCGCGGATTGGATCCTCGTCCTCGAGACCGAGTTCTCGCAGAGCCTCACCGCAACCGCGCTCGCGGGCGCGGCAGCGTTCGGCGTCCCGCTCGTCAGCACGGTCCAGTCGCTCTCGACCACGGCCCTTGCGGGGACCGCTGGCTTCGGTGCGCCGGTGCTCTCGACCCTGACGCCCCTCGCGACGGCCGCGCTTGCTGGAACGGCGGGCTTCGGCGCCCCCACCGTCACCCCCGGCGCCGTGAACCTCGGCCCGGCAGCGCTCGCGGGCGCAGCCGCCTTCGGTGCGCCCGTGGTGACGGGCGGCACCGTGCTCGCGCCCGCCGCGCTCGCCGGCGCGGCGGCGTTCGGCTCCCCCACCCTGACCCTCTTCCTGCTCCCCACGGGCTTCGTGGGGTCGGCCGTCCTGCTCACCCCCACGGTGACCCCCGGAGCGGTCGCGCTCGCTCCTGCAGCCCTCTCCGGCGCGGCGGCGTTCGGGAACCACGTCGTCACCCGCGAGAACGAGCTCGCCCTCGCAGCCCCCGCCCTGGCGGGCGTCGCGGGGTTCGGCGCGCCGAGCCTGACGACAGCGGTGGGTCTTGCTGCGGTTGCAGTCCCCGGCGCGGCGGGCTTCGGCGTGCCCGCTCTCGGGCTCGCGCTCGCTCCCGCCGCGTTCCCGAGCTCGGCAGCGTTCGGAGCTCCGACGGTGACGACGGGACCCGCGGGGCTCGTGCCCGTCGCTTTCGTCGGGGCCGCTGGCTTCGGAACTCCGACCGTCACCCCCGGCGCCGTGAACGCGTCGCCGCCCGCCGTCGTGGGCTCGGCCGCGTTCGGCGCGCCGGTGCTCGACTACTCGACCTCGGTGCAGCCCGCAGCGCTCGCCGGCGCCGCTGGCTTCGGGGTGCCGGTGGTCGTGCTCGGTGACCCCGTGCTGCGCCCGCAAGCGCTCGTCGCGCTCGCGGGCTTCGGAGCTGCGACGGTGGCGCGGGAGTTCAACCTCCCCACGGGTCCCTTCGTGTCGCTCGGGTTCGTGCGCGTTGGCTTCTACTTCACATCGATCGAGCGGACCGAATGACGCCCTGGCCCAAGATCAAACGGGGAAACCCGTACCGCCTCAAGTGGACGATCGGGTTCTCCTCGGGGTCAGTCGCGAATTGCGTCGCGCTCCTGATCATCAAGAGATACCTGATCACCCCGGACTCTCAGGCGCTCATCGTTGCCGCGAGCGCGCCCGTCGACGGCTTCACCCTGAACGGCACGTTGACGCTCGCCGCCGGCGCCGAGCCGCTCACCGCGGAGATCGGGATCGACATCCCCGCGAGCACGACGGCGCTACTGCCACCGCAGTCGCAGCTTCGGATCGGCTTGCAGATCAACCTCCCCAACGGCGACCCGCTCGAATTCGACGAAGACCTGCTCGCGTCGTGGGTCTTCGTCGAAGGCGACGTTGCGCACTTCGTCCCCCCAACTCCCTGAGGCCACCATGAAGACCTGGATCAAGCCCATCCTGTTCCTGTGCGTCGTGCTCCCTTTGACCTTCCTCTTGGCCTGTGCGGCGTTCGGGGAGATGACCCGCGAGGAGCGTGCGCAGGCGGTAGCGGACACCATCCGCAACGGCTGTAAGGGCTGGCCCGCCGTCTCGGGGCTCGTCCCGCCCGACGATCGGATCGAGCTCGACGTTGCGTGCTCCCTCCTCAACCTGCCGAAGTTCGAAGCGCCTCCCGGGTGGAAGGATGCTGGTGCACCGCAGGGTGGGAGCGGTGGCGCCGGCGGCAACGGCGGTAGCGGCGGGGCGAGCTCGGCGCCGTGAACGTACCCGAGGAGCTGAAGACGCGCGGCGGCGTCGTGCGGTGGGCGCGGATGCGGCTCGGGTTGTCGCAGGACGAGCTCGCTGAGAGGGTCCAGATCACACAGGCCCACGTAAGCCAGCTCGAGCGCGGCAACCCGAACATCGGCGCTCGAGACGTCGACCTCTTTCAGAGGCTCGCGAAGGAGCTCGGGATCGGCGAGAACGACATCACGCGCAGGCCCCCGGGTGCCGCGACGCAACGGGCCTTTTCGCGGGGTCGCTCGGTGGCGCTCACCGCCGAAGAGGCTGCGACTCGGGTGACGAAACAGCCCCGGCGCTGCGGTCTCTGCCGCGAGACCGGACACGTCACGCTCGATTGTCACCTGCGGGCTCGTCGCCCCCGGAACTTCTGCTCGGTGTGCCTGGATCTGCCATGGCGGCGGGACCCGAGCGGGTGCGCGTCGTGCTGCAGGACGTTCGCTCCGGAGCCCGAGGCCGGGCGGATCGAGGGGTTCGTGGGATCGCCTGCGGGGCTCTGCGAGGACGCCGCCTGAGATCGGTCATGAAAGCGAAGCCTCCTCCGCTGCCGCCGGCATGGCCGAGGCGCACGCACTCGCCGCCGCCCTTCGCAGCGCCGAAGCGGCCGGAGTCAGGGACGTTCACGCTCGAGAGCAAGACGCCTCCGAGAGCGAAGGACATGGCGGCGTTTCAGTCGCTCTTGAGTGTCTTCGACGAGCTCACCGACGAAGAGCGCCTCGAGTTCATCGAGTTCGGTTTCGTGTTCAAGAGCCTGCCGAGGGACGCGCGGAAGCGGCTGCTCGAGCTGGCGATTGCAGAGGTGTTCCCATGAGCGAGCGCGTGCGCTGTTTCATGATCGAGCCGACCGACCAGGCGGAGCAGTCGCTCCGTCGGTACGCGTCGGGATCGAAGTGCCCTGGACCATGGGGCTACCACAATGCGAGCGCCGCGATCGGCGTCGTCCCCTATCCGCCTTCGGAGTACTCCGGAGACGGGAAGCTCGGGCACGACTTCGAGGGTGACCCGCGGTGGCCGACTCATTGCGTGTGCGGCTACGAGTTCGTGGCCGGCGACGAGCGGCAGGACAATCGCGAGCGGCTGTACCGCAGGCCCGACACGGGCGAGAGCTACACGCTCAACAAGGCACCGGCTGGGGCTATGTGGTGGGCCGACTGGTACGCGTCGTTCGGGTTCGTCGGCGCGGACGGCCGCACCCTGTGCGTCATGCTGCCGCCGGCGAGGAGCGCAGGCGATCACTGGTGCGTCGACGGACGCGCCAACAACTCGACGGAGATCCCGGGCTGGAAGCGAACGGGGTCGGCCCCGGACTTCTCGGCAACGCCGTCGATCCGCACGCCGCACTACCACGGCTTCCTGGTCAACGGCTGGCTCGAGCCTTGCGGCGACTCGCCCAACTGAGGAGCAATGCACCAATCGGTACGCGCAGCGTTCCCGTCCTTCAGCCGACACTTCGAAGGCGAAGTGCCCCATATGTACCTCGACGTGCTCGGGCTGATCACGACGGGAATCGGCAACCTGATCGATCCCCTGTCCGCGGCGCTCGTGCTGCCGTGGAAACGGGCTGACGGATCGCTCGCAACGCAAGGCGAGATCGCGAACGAGTGGAACCGCCTGAAGGGTCGTCAAGACCTGAAGACGAAGCACTACCGCGAGGCCGGCAAGCTCTGCGAGCTTCACCTCGACGACGCCGACATCGCCGCACTCGTCGATCGGAAGCTCGACGAGAACGCCCGCTTCCTCACCAAGACCTTCCCGTTCTTCGCGTCGTTCCCTGCTGACGGACAGCTCGGGATTCTGTCGATGGCGTGGGCGGTGGGGCCAGCCTTCACGCGCAAGTTCCCCAAGTTCACGACGCACGTGCTCGCGGGGGACTGGCTCCGCGCGCGCGAAGAGTGCGACATCGACGCGACCGGGAACCCCGGTGTCATCCCCCGCAACGGCGCACAGAAGGTGTGCTTCTACAACGCCGCGATGGTGGTCTCGCTCGGGCTCCCGAGGGACGAGCTCTACTGGCCTGCTCCCGTTCGGAAAGAGGCTCACGCCCCCGACCCTGCCGAGCGGGACACCATGCCCGACGTCGACCCGCCGGCGCCGAGGACGGCCGCCGACGCGATGGCCGACTACTACGAGCGCACCGAGCGCATGCGGCAGGAGGGCCTCGACGAGATGAGCGAGCGCATCGCCGACACCGACCCGAGCGAGCTTGCCCCGGAGAGCGAGGGCAACTCGTGAGCTACGAGGGGGAACCGCCCAAGCGCCCGAGCGGGTTCGAGACCGATCAGCCGCCGCCGCGGGTGGTGCACCGCGAGCCCGAGCTCGACACCGCCGAGCGGCGCACCCTGATCGGCGAACTCGTGCTCGTGCGCGAAGCCCTCGCGAAGCGCCAGACGCTCGACGAGCAGCTGCTCGCCGCGCTCGACTCACTCAAAGCCGGGCAGCTGAAGCAGGGCCACGAGCTCGGCCATATCAAGACGCACCTCACCGAGCAGGCGCTCCGCACCAGCGACCCCGTCACCCCCAACGGCCTTCAGCGCCGCCGCGTGCTCGTCGTCGAGGACGAGATCCAGCTCCTCCGGATCGCCGCGAAGAAGCTCGGGACCGTCGGCGCCCTCGTCACCACGGCAAGCGATCGGGCCGAGGCCGAGCGCCACCTTGCCGCCGAGACCTTCGACGCCGCGCTGGTAGACCTGCACCTGCCGCACGCGCGCGACGGGCTCGAGCTCTGCCGCTGGATCTCCCGCGTCTACCCGCAGACCGGGATCGTCGTGATGTCGGGGCTCTTCGAGGCGCCAGGCCTGGACGAGATCCCGGCCCTGCGGCTCTGCAAGCCGTTCTCCCTCGAGCGGCTGGTCGACGTCCTGGAAGAGGCGATCGCGCGCGCCGAGCCGGCAGCGGCCGAGACCGTGCGCCCGCCGCCCCCGCCGTCGATCGATCCGCCCCTCTCCGCCCTCGAATTCGAAGAACCCAAGACCCCCGCCGAGACCCCCGAAGCCTTGCGCCGCGGCGGGTGAGCCCGCCTCCGATGCCCGACCTCAAGACCCGGAGCCACGACGACCCGGCAGCCGTGCGCATCGCCGAGGAGGGCGAGCGTCAGAAGGCCGAGCTCGCCGCCCAGAACCGCCGGCTCGAGGAAGCCCTCGCGAAGGCGCACGCGCGCGCGGAGAGCGTGCCGCCGAGCAGCCGCAAGCGGGCCCGCGACTACGCTGCCCCCGGGGCAGGCCTCGCCACCATCGTTCTCGCCCTGCTCGGCGTGCTTCAGACCGTACTCGAGCAGCGCGAGAAGATCGTCACGCTCGAAGTCCAGGTTCAGACCGCCAAGCTCGTCGCCGACGAAGACCGGAAGCGGGAGGCCGCCCGCTGGAAGCACGCCCTGACCGAGGGCAAGGCCTGGCGCTGCCGCTTCCAGCAGGCCGCCTCGGCCCTCAACCGCCTCGGCTACGCGCTTTCGGACGTCGACTACTCGGAGGTCCTCTGGGTGCCCGAGCAGCTCCCGAAACGGGCAGGACAGCCCACCGCGCGCCGCGCGCAGAGGGAGTGCCCCGCGTTCCCCGAGCCCCCCGAGCCATAGCCTGTAGAGCCCTGTAGACCCTTCCCCGCCGCCCACCGCCTCCCGCCCTGCCCGTCACCCCTTCACCGGGGTGGCGGGCTTTTCTTTTGGGACGCCGCAACCAGCACCCACCTCGCGCCGACCCTTACCCCGCGCCGCCCGTGAAACTGGTGCCGGCGCTACGCCCGCCCTCCGCTCACGTGCGGAGAGGCGGGCCTTTTGCGTTTCTGGCCCTCCGCCACGATTCAGGGGCTCGCCCCGCCCAAGTAGCAATCCAACCGTTCGAGATCTTCGAACAGTTCAGCCCGCCCATGCGCCGTCGTCTTCGCGCCTCAGCCTGCGAACGACGCCATTCGCTGGCGGCACGAGCGCGTGCTCGCCGTCGTGACCGCAGCGGCGCACGAGCACGCGTTGGGCCAGGGTGAAGCGCTTCATGCTGCCCTGACCTCCCCCGCGTAGTCCGCCCCAAGAGTCGGCAGGATGTCCCGCCCCAGCACTGTCCTATGGCACCGCTCCGAGTCCGTACAGAAGCAGAGCAGCACCACCCGATCGAAGGCGAGGAGCATGTCCCAAGCCTTGCGGTACCGGCGGAACGAGCTCCGCATCTCGGCGGTGTAGTCGGAGGCGTACCGCTCCCAGAGCGCGGGCGTCTCGCGCTTGAACTTGCGTTTCGAAAGGTACGGGTAGAGCAGCCCTGGACTCGGCGCGAAGAAGAGCCCGATTCCACGGTGACCACCGCCCTCGCGTCGCGTGTTCCCTTGCAGGCTTACGTCGAGCCAGTCGTCCCCGATGTAGCCGAGGCGGGCGGTTTGGACGAGGAGCGTCACGTGCCCGCCTCCGCCACCCGAAGGCGCTCGAGCGTCACCCGATCGAGCTTCGTCTCAGCCGCTACGTTCTCCGTCTTCCAGCGTGGGAATGGGACCTCGGAGCTCAGATCCCACCACCGCTTCCGCCACCCTCGGAACCCCTTGATCGTCTCCGGGATGGTGCACGCTACGGCGCCGTGGTTTCGGCAGATCGCCCAACCGCGATCGGTCCGCATCACGCGCGTGATCGGCGCGAACCCCCGCAGGCGCTCGTGCGCGACGATGTAGAGCCGATCGCCCGCGCGTGCGTCGGGGCGAGAACCGCCGAGGAAGAACCCCCACTCCTCGCCCGTCGGAGGCTCGCCCACGGCGTCGCCCTCGTGGATCCAATCGAGCCAGAGCCCTTTCGGGACGGTGACGACGAGATCGCTCACGCTGCCCTCCGGAACCACTCCCGCGCGCGCTCGCGCAAGAGCTCGTTCTTCAGCGCCTCGACGAACACCGGCCAGAGCTTCCGCATGAACGCCTGCAGCTGGAACGGCGTGACGTAGACAGGCGACAATTCGTGCGCGTCAGGGATGCGGGTGTTGCGGAACCACTCGTCGTAACTCTCGTCGAGGTCGTACAGCTTGATTCGGTCCCACTCGTCCCGGGCCCACTCGCGCGTGTAGCGGCCCGCCCTTCTCAGCTCGAGGATGCTGGCCTTGACCAGCTTCACCGTCTCGCGGCCGTCGTAGTCCTCCTCGCCGCCGGCCAGCTTGTTTGCGATGTATTCCACGCCGGCGCGAGTCAGGAAGCGCCTGAACTCACACCCCGGAGAGCCCCACCAATATCCGTAGTTCCCGAAGTCGCTCAGGATCGAGAGACAGCCGTCGCTCGTGAGCCAGAAGCGACCCCACTCCCGGTAGGGACCCGGAGCCCACACTTGGTAGAAGCGCGTGGTGACCGGTGCCTTCGTGCGCGTCATCGTTCCTCCTCGTCCTGCCCAGCCACAAGCCGCCTCGAGATCTCCGAGCACCCCAAGTCCCGGCATTGCTCCGTGGTCACGAGCAGCCTCGGCATGGGCAGCGAATCCCACCCGGCGATCGAAGTGTCCGCGTAGGCCGCCAGAACGAAAGCCTGCTCCGGCGGTCGCATCACGCACCGGTCGAGGTCGGTGCATTCTTCGAGATCAACGGGGAGCCCGGTGACCCCAACACCATGGGCAGCGACGACGTACACGCAACCGGAGTCCGGGAGCTCCTCGCGAGGGGGCGGTGTCCAGTCGGTGATGCGGTGCCAACCGCATGGCTCGACCGAGCAAGCGAGCAGAGAGAGGCCGAGGAGGCGCCAGCGGTAGTTCACGAGGCGGCCTCGGATTCCTCGACGAACTCGTCGCACGCTGGGCACGTCGCGCCAGCCTCGACCCCGGGGTGCGCGCACTCGCCGTAGGGTCCCGTCGCCGGCACCACGCCTTCCTTGTGCCAAGCCTTCGCGTCGGGGAAGACGGCGGAGAGATCGGTGAGGCACTCGCGCAGCTGCATTGCTCGCGCCTCGTCCTGCAGCGCTCCGCCCTCAGTCGGTTGACGAGCTCGGTGGGCGCGCGCCTCGAGTCGCGTCGCCTCCTCGTCCCATTCGTCGAGGAGCTCCTTCACCCGACAGGTAGCGGCGTAGTCCTCGGCCATCAGTACCTCCCAGCCCTCGCCTCTTCAGCGACGAGCCTTGCAAACCGCTTCAGGTCCATTCGAAAGCTCCCGCTCCCCGGCTGGTAATGCGCCTCGAGCTCTTCGATTCGCGCCTCAACCAACCCGATGCGCTGAACGACGCGCGCCGCGCCGGGTGTGGGCGCGGCTTCGTTCTCGCGGTCGTACGCCGCTCGGTACCGCGCCGACTGCTCGTTCTGCCACGCGTCTCGCTCTTCGTTCGACCATCCGGCAAAGGGACCGGTGCCGTCGTGGAACTGCCGGTGTGCTTTGATCGACAGGCTGAAGGCGTAGTAGTCGGCGCTCTTCTGACTCTTGCCTCGGCGTCCGGGGAGCTGCTTCGGCTCGCGCTCGCCCGGCGCGTACGTCGGCGCACACGTTGAGTGGTGCGGGTGGCTCGGGGCCGCCTGCCCGGTCATGGCGCAGGGCTGTTTCCTGAGCCAGGCGAGGTACTTCTCGTCAGCCACAGCGCCTCCACCGGCGGTGCCTGTCCATCGTCACGACGCGGCGGTACTTCAGGCGGAGAAGGGCGCCGCGAACGCGCTTGTGGGACTCGCCGATCCGCGCGGCCAGGTCGGTGGCCCGCTCACCGTCGAGCAGCTCGAGCCTGACGCGATCGACGAACGAGCCGGAGGTTCTCCCGTCGGTGTCCTGATCTAGGACCTGCCCGGGCATAACCTCCACACCGAGAGCGATCTCGATCGAATGCCCGGATTGCAGTCGATGCAGGATGACGTTTTCGGTGGATCCGAGCTCCTCTGCCCAAGCTGATACGCACTGGGTGCGACCGCGGAACGTCAGGAGATGGTTGGTTCGCTTATTGCGTTGCTGTTCCTTCGCTGTCGCCCAGCGACAGTTTGCGGGCCACCCGTTGGCGACGCATTCGTTGCACTTGCCGCAGGAGTAGTGGAGTTCGTTCTTGATGCGATCGAGGCTGTGCTGACGGGATGGGCGTCGGCCTACGTCTTCCAGGAACGCCGCAAAGTCAGCCCACCGCGCGCAGCAGCGAATGCCGCGCCCGCCATAGCGCTTGTAGTCCTTGTTCTTCGGGTTGTTGCAGCGGCTCCGGAGGCCGTTCCAAACGAAGTACTCGGAAGCTTGGCGACCGACTCTCGCGTGACCGTGTCGCGTGATGCGCGCAAGGCGCTGGCGCTCGGCGCACTCAGAGCACTGTAAGATTCTCCCGGCGTTCAGCGGCGAAACCATCCCGTCCTGCTCGCGACCACAGTCGCAGCGGAATCGCCACTGACGGCGCATGCGGCCTACGGCTTGGATCGGCGGGGCGTCGCTGATGATGACGACTGCGCCGAAGCGCTTTCCGACTGGGGCAGGCAGGGGCGCCGGCACTCACCCAACCTCAGCAAGAGGAGCTTCGTTAGTGACGTGAGAGGCGGGAGCGATGCCGGGGTAGTCCCAGCCGGCCAATTCGCAGACCAGACGGATCGCGCGCGGCCTCGGGCGGTAGCTCCGCACCATCCACTTTTTCGAGACGAGGTCGAGCCAGCCGGTTCGGAAGAGCGGCAGCAGCATCGCGCCAGCGGCGTCGAGACCGTCGACCTTGCTCACGAGCTCGGTGACGCTCGCCGCGGTGACCGGGCCATCGGTCGTCAACGCGTGCGTGACCACCGCCATCAGGGCCCGCGTTTGCAGGTAGGTCAGCCCCGTCAGCTCGCGGGTCTTTTCGTTTCGGATCAGTTCGTGTCGTAGAAGTCCCATCAGGCCTCCGGGCGCTGCCGGCTCGGCAGCGTGATCGTCGAGTCGCAAAGCTCCTGCACCTCGCGCGAGTGGCTCACGACGAGCACGCGGTGTGCGTTCACGAACGCCGCCGCGCGACGGAGCATCGTCACGTACGCGCGAGCGCTCTCCGGATCGAGGGCGGCCGAGCTCTCGTCCCTCACGAGGGTAGGCTCGACGACGCCCGCCCGCCGGCAGGCCATCATGGTCAGCGCGAGCGAGATCGCTTCACCGATGATCACGCACTCGCCGCCGGAGTGCTCGCGGGCTTCCTTCTGAGTCCCGCGCTCGGAATCGACGACGAGCACCCGGCACTCGTCCGTCTCTCCCTTGCCGTTCGACTTCGCGCGCTTCGTCTCAATCGCTACGGAGAACCTCGTGCCATGGCACCGCAGCAAGTCGTTCGCGAGCTCGGAGAGCTCGGGGCCCGCGGAGTCGACGAGCGCGCTCTGAATCCCATCGCGACCGAAGTCGAGCTCGAGCCGGGTCCAGTTGGCGAGCTGGTACTCGAGCCCGCTCCGCTCCTCTTCGAGAGACGCGATCTTCGCGGCGGCGGCGCGCGCCTGGCCGAGTCGTTGCTCGGCGCGGGCGATGGCGGTGGACGCGTCGCGCAGGGCTTGCTCGGCGGTCTCCGACTCGGCGCGCGCGGCGTCGACGTCGGGCAGCGGCGGGAGCTCCGCCGGCGCCGGCAGCGCCGCGAGCTCGGCGTCGAGCCGGGTCACCTCGGCGCGGGCGGCTTCGAGCTGGGGCTCGAGCTCCGCCCGGGTCGCCTTCACGGCGGCGGCGCGCGCGGCGGCTTCCCGGGTCAGGTGCTCGACGTGCGAGACCACCCCGCGCGCGGTCTCGAGGTCCGGACCGTCTTCGACGGGCGCCGGCAGGGGGAGCCCGGCGAGCTCGGCCTCGAGCGCGGCAAGGCGCTCCGTCGCGGTGGCTACCTGACGCTCTCGGAGTTCGAGATTCCCCTGAGCCTGGACGAGCCCCTCGAGCAGCTTGGCGACCGGCGCGAGCGCTTCGAGCCTGGTCGCCTGAGACGCGCGGCGGAGGCGGAGCATCGCGAGGGCCACGGCGCGGCGGTCGGCCGAGGTAACGCACGCGTCGCGGCGCTCGGTGAGCTCGGCGCTCTCGCGCTCGACGGCGGCGAGCTCCTCCTCGGCGTGCTGGATCGATGCCCGTCGCGCGACCTTGAATCGGTAGGCGTCGAGGGCCTTGCTGGCGGCCGTCGCCCGCGCTTCGGCCTCGCCCCGCGCAGCGACGGCGGCGGCGAGCTCGGCGGGGTGCCGCTCGGCTACGGCTGCCGCGTCGTCGTCCTCGCCGAGTGTCTCGTGAGCGCTCCCCTGTAGCTCGTGGGCCGGAACGCCGTCTGCCGAGGCGATCCTCGCCAGGCCGACCCGCAGCCCGTCGATCCGCTCCTCGGCACCGGCTACGCGCTCCCCTTGCAGCCGCTCGACCTCGGCGACGGCGGCGGCGTGCGCGGCAGCTGCCGCGGTCGCCTCGGCGTCCACGTCGGCGAGCCCGGCCTCGGCCTGCTCAACGGTCGCCCGGTCACGGAGCGCCTCCCGCGCCCGCTCGGCGCGCACCCCGAGCCCCGCGATCCGCCGCTCGAGGTCGAAGATCTCCCGCGCCTCTCTCCGAGCGTCCGAGACCGCCTGCTCCTCGCGCTGGGAGGCGGAGGCCATCTCGACGATCAGGGTCTTCGCCTCGGCGTCGGCGGCTCGGATCTCCTCCGCTCGCTCGACCCTCCCCCGGCAGTTCTGCAGGAGCTTCGTCGCCTCGGCGAGGCTCGCTCGGGTGGCGTCGATGTCCCCGACCACGCGGGCGCGCGCGGCGGCCTGCCCCTCGCTCGCGGCGCGGGCGGTGGCGACGTCGACCGCTTCGG